>NZ_JBQISV010000058.1:0-13539 GCF_056800975.1 Acutalibacter sp. | reverse complement strand
GCGATGTCGGGCTTCTGGTGTCAAAGTCACCGGCGAACACCCCCCAAAAAGTCCGCTGGTCTAACCAACCCCCAAACCGCGACCACAAACCCCGCTCCCCCCCTCTCCGTAGCGTTGGCGTGCCAACGCGCTCCGCGAACTGGGTCCAGCGTCACGCTGGTGGGGTTGACAAGGTGGGGGGAGATATTGTAAAATAGGATGAATAACTATTGGCTGATTGCGGTGAACGCCGCTTTTTGTGTATAGGGGACCTTCGGCGGACTGCCGGGCGTTCTCACTTTTCGGAATGTTTCCGGAATATCAACAAAATGAAACCGCCCTCCGGAAGGGCTTGCTTTCGTCTACCCTTTGGACGGCGGAACAGAATCAGGAGGTACATGTGACAGCAATGGAAAAAAAGAATAACAGGCCCCGCCGGCAGCCTGCCGGCAACCGCGCCCAGGACCAGAACCAGGGAAAGGGAGAGGCGCCGAAGATTGGGAAGATTGCCGGGCCAAGAGCCTCCGCTGGGGAAAAGCCGGGGGGCAAGCGTCAGCCTGCCCAGAAAAGCCACGCAAAGCCCGGGAAAAAGCCGGGCCGGCAGTCTTCGCCCAGGCGGCAGAGCATGGGCACCGCGCCGATTGCCGCAGCACAGCTGGCCGCGGCCCGGTCGGCCCAGGGGCAGAATGCCCAGAGCTCTCAGCCCACCCAGAAGCGGGGCAGGGGAAGACGGCGCTCGAACAAGCCCGCCATTAAGGTGTATTTTCTGGGGGGGCTCAATGAAATCGGCAAGAACTTTACCCTTTATGAGTGTCAGGACGACATGCTGATTGTGGACTGCGGGTTGGCTTTTCCGGATGAGGATATGCCCGGCATTGACCTGGTGATTCCTGACTTTGCCTTTGTGGAGAAGAACCGGTCGAAAATCAAGGGCGTGGTTATTACCCATGGTCATGAGGACCATATCGGCGCGGTGCCTTATCTGCTGAAAAAGCTGAATGTGCCGGTGTATGGCACGGCCCTTACCATTGGACTGATTGAGAGCAAGCTGAAGGAGCACGGGCTGACCGGCTCGGCCCGGCTGAATGTGACCCCTCCGGGCTCCCGGATTAAGCTGGGCTGCATGGAGGTGGAGCTGGTGCATGTGAACCACTCTATTGCGGACTCGGTTTCGCTGGCCATTCACAGCCCTGCCGGGGTGGTGGTGCACACCGGCGACTTTAAAATTGACTTTACCCCTGCCGAGGGGAAGATGATCGACCTGGCCCGGTTTGCTCAGCTGGGTGACGAGGGCGTGCTGGCCTTGCTGGCGGACTCTACCAACGCGGAGCGGGCAGGGTATACCCAGACCGAGCAGACGGTGAACAACTCTCTGGACTCCCTGTTTAACCGGGCCCAGGGTAAGCGCATTATTGTGGCGACCTTTGCCTCCTCCATCAGCCGGGTGCAGATGATTATTAACTGCGCGGTAAAGTATGGCCGCAAGGTGGCGCTTTCGGGCCGGAGCATGGTGAATGTGATGGGCATTGCCAGCGAGCTGGGGTATCTGGACATCCCCCAGGGGGTGCTGATTGACCTGAACCTGATTAACCGGTATGAGCCGGGGCAGCTGGTGCTGATTACCACCGGCAGCCAGGGCGAGCCAATGTCCGCCCTGACCCGCATGGCCTTTTCGGACCACCGGCAGGTGGCTATTGGGCCCAACGACTTTATTATTCTCTCCGCCCGGCCCATTCCCGGCAATGAGAAGACCGTGGGGGCTGTGGTGGACGAGCTGCTGAAGCAGGGCTGCACGGTGATTTACGAGTCGATGTATGAGGTGCATGTGTCGGGCCATGCCTGCCAGGAGGAGCTGAAGCTGATTCATGCCCTGACCAAGCCCAAGTTTTTCATCCCTGTCCACGGGGAGCAGAAGCATTTGCAGAAGCACGCGGGCCTGGCAGTAGCTATGGGTATGCCCAGAGAGAACATCTATATTGGGGACATTGGCCATGTGCTGGAGCTGCATGAGGACCATATGCGCCGGCTGGGAGATGTGCCCGCGGGCAGCGTGATGGTGGACGGCCTGGGTGTGGGCGACGTGGGCAGCATTGTGCTGCGGGACCGGAAGCATCTGGCCGAGGACGGGCTGATTGTGGCGGTGTGCTCCATTGAGGCGGAGACCGGCCATGTGGTGGCTGGGCCGGATATTGTTTCCCGGGGGTTTGTGTATGTGCGGGAGTCGGAGGAGATGATGGCCGAGGCCCGCCGGGTGGTTTGCAAGGCCCTGGAGGACTGCGCCAACCGCCGGGTGCGGGATTGGAGCGGCCTGAAGCAGAGCGTGAAGGATGAGCTGTCCAAGTATCTTTACAGGAAGACCCAGCGCAGCCCCATGATTCTGCCAATTATTATGGAGGTTTAGAGACTGCCGGAGGGCCGGCTTGCCCCAGCGGCGAGGGCTGGCGGGGGCGGCTGTGCCGGGCCTGGTGTGCGGTAGGTTTCTTGGGCTGGTCTGTCGGTTGGCGGTGAAAGGACTTTGCGAAGGCCAGGAAAGCGGCGGCATGTCTGCGGCGAGAGTTGGCGGGGCGGCTGTGCCGGGTCTGGTGTGCGGTAGGTTTCTTGGGCTGGTCTGTCGGTTGACGGTGAAAGAGCTTTGTGAAGGGCCAGGAAAGCGGCGGCATGTCTGCGGCGAGAGCGGCGGGGCGGCTGTGCCGGGTGGTGTGCGGCAGGCTTTTCGGGCTGGTCTGTCGGTTGACGGTGAAAGGACTTTGCGAAGGGCCGGGAAAGCGGCGGGCGGCATGTCTGCAGCGAGAGTTGGCGGGGCGGCTGTGCCGGGTGGTGTGCGGCAGGCTTTTCGGGCTGGTCTGTCGGTTGACGGTGAAAGGATTTTGCGAAGGGCCGGGAAAGCGGCGGGCGGCATGTCTGCGGCGAGAGTTGGCGGTATGGTTATTTCTCCAGGAAGCGAGGAGCTGAGAGAGGATGCGGAGGAAAAAGGTTTGGGTCACTTCCCCATTGATGTACCTGATGGCGGCGGTTATGGTGGCGATGGCTGCGGCCAGCTACCCCTTTAACCGGGTGATGTTCGCGGTGGAGCTCACTGCCGCCGGGCTGTGCAGTCTGGCGGTGGCGGTGTCGGGGGTCGTCTACCGGCAGAACGCTGCCGCGGCAGTGCGCTCGGCAGGGCGGGTGCTCTCTGCTGAGGAGGAGGAGTCGCTGCGGGAGTTTCCGATGCCGGTGGCGATTGTGGCCCCGGCCGGGGACCTGGTGTGGGTGAACGCCGCCTTTGAGGAGACCCTGGGGGCGGTGCGGCCCGGCCTGGGGGAGAGTGTGCTGCGGTATATCTACCCCAAGACCTTCCGGCAGGTGATGGAGGAGAAGGGCACTGCCGTCTCTTATGGGGGGCGGGAGTACACGGTGTATGGAGCCAGCGCCGAGCACGGGTATATTCTGTATTTTGTGGACGACACCCACTTTAAGACCATTGCCAGGGAGTTCCGGGAGCGTCAGCCGGTGGTGTGTCTGGCGGTGTTTGACAACCGGGACGAGATGGCCCGGGACGGCGCGGGAGGCGAGGAGTCCCGGATCACTGCGGAGGTGGAGGCTGTGCTGCGCACCTGGGTGGTGGGAGAGCTGGGGGGCTTTATCCGGCGGCTCTCCAACGGGCGGTTTCTGTTTATTACTGACGACGCCCACATTGAGGAGGCCAAGCAGAAGCGCTTTCGGGTGCTGGACAGTGTGCGGGAGGTCAAAAACAGCCGGGGGAACATGAGCGCAACCATCTCCATTGGCGTGGGCCGGGGGGCGGCCGCTGTGGCGGAGAGCGAGCGGTGGGCCCGGCAGGCCCTGGACATGGCTCTGGGCCGGGGCGGCGACCAGGTGGCGGTGACCCAGGGAGGGGATACATACGAATTTTTCGGAGGCCTCTCTAAGGGTGTGGAAAAGCGGGACAAGGTGCGCACCCGGGTGATCGCGGCCACCCTCACCGACCATGTGTCCGCCAGCGACCGGGTGTTTATTATGGGCCATGCCAACTCGGACCTGGACAGCGTGGGCTCGGCAGTGGGCATGTGGGCGGCTATTCGCAAGGGGCTGGGCAAGCAGGCCGACATTGTCATCAACCGGGGGTCGACCCTGGCCGGGGCTTTGGTGGACATGGTGGACGACAGCTACCCGGGGGAGGACGTGTTTATGGACCCGGCTGAGGCTTTGGCCCTGGCCACGGAGCGGTCGCTGCTGATTGTGGTGGATACCCATTCTACCAACTATGTGGAGAGCCGGGAGCTGCTGGAAAAGGTGGACCGGGTGGTGATTATCGACCACCACAGGATGATGGTGACCCACATCAAAAACGCCCTGATCTTTTATCACGAGCCCTTTGCCAGCTCGGCCAGCGAAATGGTGACAGAGCTGGTGCAGTACATCCGGTCGTCGGCCATTGACCGGGTGGACGCCCAGGCGCTGCTGGCGGGCATCAGCCTGGACACCAAGAACTTTGTGCTGCGCACCGGCGTGCGGACCTTTGAGGCCTCGGCCTACCTGCGGCGGCGGGGGGCGGACACGGTGACGGTGAAGAAGCTGTTTTCCAACTCGCTGGACAGCTACAAGCGCAAGGCCCAGCTGGTGTCTGGGGCGGAGATTTACAAGGGCTGCGCCATTGCCACCACCAGCTGGGAGCTGGACGACATGCGGGTGGCCTCGGCCCAGGCAGCGGATGAGCTGCTGTCTATTCAGGGAGTAAAGGCCTCGTTTGTGCTGTATAAGACGGGGAGCGGGGTGAGCATGTCGGCCCGGAGCCTGGGGGATGTGAACGTGCAGCTGATTTTGGAGGCCTTTGGCGGCGGCGGGCACTTTACCATGGCAGGGGCGCAGCTGAAGAATGTGAGCATGGGTGAGGCCCGGCGGCAGCTGATTCATGCCCTGGATGAGAAGCTGGAGGAGACCACGGTCAGCGGCTGAGGGAACCATCAGGAAGGAGGACGGGAGCGTGATTGTGCTCATATCAGGACCCTGCGCAGGGGGAAAGACCACGGTCTCACGCATACTGGCGGACAGCGCCGGGGCGCGGTCGGTGCATATGCACACGGACGATTTTTATGCCTACATCCGCTGGGGCTATGTGCCGCCCTGGCAGGAGGAGGCCGCGGAGCAGAACCAGGCGGTGATTTGCGCTGCCGCCGCCTGTGCGGAGCAGTATGCCCTGGGGGGCTATCAGGTATATGTAGACGGCGTGGTGGGCCCCTGGTTTTTGGACGCATGGAAGAGGCTGGGGGAGAAGGGCCTGGACCTGCGGTATGTGATTCTGCGGCCGGATGAGAGAACGACGCTGCTGCGGGCCAAGGAGCGGGAAAAGAGGACGGGGCTTCTCCTTGGGGAGGAAACGGTTGCCGCCATGTGGAGGGCGTTTGACGGCCTGGGAGAGTATGAGGCCCATGTGCTGGACCCCGGCGGACTGACGCCGGAGGCGTGCGCGGCGACGCTGCGGGCGCGGCTGGCAGCGGGAGAGTATGGCCTGCGTGGAGGCGGGTCTATAATAAGAGAGAGGTGAGCGTATGCTCTGCAATGAATTTGACCCGGAACGCCGGGCCATTATTAACCCGGAGGACTGCTATCACCACCCGGAGGAGGGCTTCCCGGAAATCTGCGTGGGCATTTTTTCTAAGCCCATTATGGAGTGGGTCCTGGCGCACCACGGCGGCGAAGAGATCAGTCACTTTGGGTGCTGCATTGGGGCTATCCCCATTTATAAGGTGAAGGCCTTTGACACGGAGATCGCCCTGTTTATGCCCCTGGTGGGCGGGCCGGGCGCGGCCTCTACCATGGAGGAGAGCATTCCCCAGGGGGGCAGGTGCTTTGTGTACTTTGGCGCGGCGGGGGTGCTGGTGAAGGGCGTCTCTCACGGGAAGCTTTTGCTGCCCACTGCCGCTGTGCGGGACGAGGGGCTCTCCTACCACTATCTGCCCCCGGCGGACCAGGTGGAGCTGGACCCGGAGAGCGTGGACGCCTGCCGCGGCGCGCTGGACGGGCTGGGCGTTCCCTATGTGGAGGGCAAGACCTGGACCACGGACGCGTTCTTTCGGGAGACCCGGGGGAAGGCCGCCCGCCGGAGGGAGCAGGGCTGCATCTCGGTGGAGATGGAGTGCGCCAGCCTGGCGGCTGTGGCGCAGTTCCGGGGGGTGCGGTTTGCTCAGTTCTTCTACGCCACGGACACGGTGGACGACGGGGGATGGGACAGCGGCATCCTCCACGAGAAAGGGCTCGGGCTGGAGGAGGTCTGCTTTCAGGCGGCGGTAGAGACAGGCGAGCGGCTGGCGGCGCTGGATAAGTCAGAAAAATAGGGTCCTGTACTCAATCGCCGAAAATGCAGGAGGAGCGGGGATGAATCGCGCTGCTTCAGGCAAATTTGAGCAGGAATGCGGACGGTACTGCACTTAGGGCTTGTTTGAAAAATCGGAAACGCCGTCTTTTTACCCAGAAGGGGCCCCTTTCTGCGTCAAAAATCCTCGCCAATCAGAAGATTGCCGTAGTTAGCGCAGCGAACTACAGGGGTTCTTTTCCTTGAAATGAACCCCCTCTGGGTAAAAATTCGTCATTTCCTCTATTTTCAAACAAGCCCTAAATGGAACGAGGGGCGGCACGATAAGAAACGCTCGTGCCGCGTTTGCAGGCTGTCAATATAGATTGTGAGGAGGCGGGAGTGTGTACATTATGTCTCAGGATGGGAAGACGGTGGGGGAGTACCAGCTGGTCACTGTCAAGAAGCTGGTGGGGAAACGGTTTGGGCTGTATGGATACTGTCACACCGGGAATGTGGACAGGATGCTTGCTGACCCGCCAATCGGGGAGTATGACCAGGAAGAGCGGGCCCGGCAGGAGCTGGAAGCGGTTTTTGCGGCCATGGAGCGAGGGGACCGGACCTACCGGTTAAAATAAAAATTATTTGGAAAGGATGAGTAGCCATGAAGGTAGTGCTTTTGCAGGATGTGAAGTCCATTGGAAAGAAGGGGGAGCTGAAGGAGGTTTCGGACGGGTACGCCAGGAACTTTCTGCTGCCCCGGAAGCTGGCCAAGGAGGCCAACGCTCAGGCCATGAACGAGCTGAAGAACGCTGAGGCGGCCAAGGAGTATAAAATCAAGACGGAGACCGACCAGGCCCGGAAAAACGCGGAGGCTCTGAACGGGAAAACGGTGAAGATTTTTGCCAAGGCTGGGCAGGGGGGCAAGCTGTTTGGCTCGGTGACTGCCCGGGAGCTGGCCGAGGAGCTGGGCCGGCAGCTGGGCGTGAAGGTGGACAAGCGGAAGATCGTGCTGGAAAACGAGATTAAGGCCTATGGCTCGTACAATTTTGACGTGAAGCTTTATAACGGGATTACCGCCACGGTGACTGTGGCGGTGTGCGAGGAGTAAGAGCCTGTGCCGGCAGGGTTTGCGCCGGGATTTTGCGCGGGGCTTTGACAGGGCGCAGAGCTGCGGATGACCAGACCCCTGGTGGTTTTGGGATCTGGCGGGGCTTTGCAGGGGTGCCGGCGGCAGAATTTGACGGAAGGATGGGCGCGGCCGCCTGTGGGGACATGGTATAAGAGAGAGCTGGGAAAGGAGCCGGGCCATGGACTATGAGAGCAGAGGATGGGAGCTGGGGGGAGCTCAGGCTCCTTTCAGCATGGACGCGGAGCAGTCGGTGCTGGGAGCGGTGCTGATGGACCCGGAGTGCCTCTCGGTGGTGACGGAGATTCTGCCCAAGGCGGAATATTTTTACGCGGTGAATAACCAGCTGATCTATGGGGCTATGCTGGAAATGTACACCCTGGGACAGCCGGTGGACTTTGTCACGGTGCTGAACAAGCTGGGGGAGGCCCGGGAGTTTGACCAGGAGACCGGCCGGGTGTATCTGACCCAGCTGGCCCAGCTGGTGCCCTCCATCAGCCGGGTGGACGTGTATGCGGGGATTGTGCGGGACAAGTATGACCTGCGGGTGCTGATGCAGGCGGCCAGGAGTATTTTGGACGACGCCAGCGCAGGGAGCGAGGACTCGGCCCTGCTGCTGGACGCGGCGGAGCAGCGGATTTTTGAAATTCGTCAGGGCAAGTATACCCAGGGCCTGCAGCCGGTGCGGGAGATTCTTTTGGAGACCTTTGACCGGCTGGACCTGCTCAACTCTCCGGACCGGGACAAGTACCGGGGCATACCCACAGGCATTGGGCTGCTGGACGCCACCATCACAGGGCTCAACCGGTCGGACCTGATTATTCTGGCGGCCCGGCCCGGTGTGGGCAAAACCAGCTTTGGGCTGAACATTGCCCGGCACGCCTCCATTGTCAGCAAGCGGCGGGTGGCGTTTTTCTCGCTGGAGATGGGCCGGGAGCAGCTGTGCTCCCGGCTGCTTTCCACCGAGGCCTCGGTGGAGGGCACCAAGCTGCGCAGCGGGGATTTGGAGGAGGAGGAGTGGTCCCGGCTGATTGAGGCGGGAGACATTCTCAGCAGGGCGGAGCTGTTTTTTGACGACGCCCCTGGCATGACCGTGCCCCAGATGAAGGCAAAGGTGCGGCGGCTGAAAAATGTGGAGCTGGTGATTGTGGACTATTTGCAGCTGATGACCGGCACCCGCAAGGGGGACAACCGGGTGAATGAGATCAGCGAGATTACCCGGAACCTGAAGATTATGGCAAAGGAGCTGAATGTGCCGGTGATCGCCATGTCGCAGCTGCGCAGGCCCGGAGAGCGGGGCAAGGACCACCGGCCCGGCCTTTCGGAGCTGCGGGACTCGGGCTCGATTGAGCAGGACGCGGACATTGTCATCTTCCTTCACCGGGAGGCGTATAATGCTGTCAGCGAGGGCGGGCAGCTTACCGACGACATGGACACCAGCGCAGCGGAGATTATTGTGGCCAAAAACCGCCACGGGGCCACCACGGAGATTCCGGTGCACTGGCAGCCGGAGTTTATGCGGTTCTCCTCGCGGGAGCTGGTGCGCCATGAGTAAGGGGCTGGAGCGGGCCAGTCTGGAAGGCGCGCCCCCAAAGGGGCGGCTGGTGGTGGGCTTTTCCGGGGGGGCGGACTCTACGGCTTTGGCCCACTGGCTGCTGGGACAGGCAGGGCGGGAGCGGATTTTGCTGGCCCATGTGAACCATCTGCTGCGGGGGGAGGAGGCGGAGCGGGACCAGCGTTTCGCCCAGGATTTTGCCCGGGAGCATGGGCTGGCGATTGAGGTGCTGCGGGCGGATGTGAGAGCCCTGGCCCGGGAGCAAGGGCTGGGGCTGGAGGAGTGCGGCCGTCAGGTGCGGTATGAATTTTTTTACCGGCTGGCGGCGGGGGAGGAGGACCGGATTCTCACGGCCCACAATGCCGACGACAACGCGGAGACCATGCTGCTGAACCTGTGCCGGGGCGCAGGAGCCCAGGGGCTGTGCGGCATTCCCCCGAAAAGAGGGAAGCTGCTGCGGCCTTTGCTGGGGGTGGGCCGGGAGAGCATTGAGGCCTATTGCCGGGCACAGGGCCTGGACTATGTGACGGACAGCAGCAACTGGGACGAGGACTTTGCCCGCAACCGGGTGCGCCGCCAGGTGTCGCCGGCGCTGCGGGAGCTGAACCCCCGGTTTGTGCAGGCCGCGGGTCAGACGGCGGCGTTGCTGCGGGCGGACCAGGAATATCTGGAAGGGGAGGCCCGCAGGCTGATGGAGTCGGCAAAAAACCAGTGGGGCCTGGAGGCCTCTGTGCTGGGGGCGGCCCACCCGGCGGTGCGGGGCCGGGCCCTGAAGCTGTTTTTGGAGGAGGCTGGCTGCGGACGGCTGGAACGGCGGCATCTGGTGTTGGCGGAGGCGGCGCTGATGCAGGGCGGCGGCGGGGACATGCCCGGGGGGGTGGAGCTGCGCTGCGCCCAGGGCGTGCTTTGGGCCGGAAGGGTCCAGGCCCCGCCGGAGGCCTTTGCGCTGCCTGTCAGGCTGGGAGAAAACCATCTGCCGGGGGGCGTTTGCCTGGTTTTGAGGGAAAAAAGCCTGGCGGAAACAGAAAATCGAGAAAAAATTCAAAATTTGTTATTCAAAAACGCGTTGGACTGTGATATAATGGACGGAAATCTGGTAGTACGCAGCCGCAGGCCGGGGGACAGGTTTCGACCGGCGGGGCGGGGATGCTCGAAGCCCCTGAAGCAGATTTTTCAGGAATTGCGGATGCCAGTACCCCTGCGGGACCGGACCCCCCTGCTGGCGTGGGGGGAGGAGATTGTATGGTGCCCGGGCGCGGGGGCGGCGGAGGGCTTTCGGGCGTCGGAGAAGAGCAAGAGGATTTGGACTGTGGAGAGGAAAGAGGAGTGAGGGAAATGTCAGAGGAGCGGACCATGATTGACGACATTGAGAGAGAGCTGTTCACCAAGGAGGAGCTGGCGGCGATTGTGTCCCGGATGGGACGGGAAATCAGCTGGGACTATAAGGGCAAAAACCTGCTGATGGTCAGCGTGCTGAAGGGGTCGGTGGTGTTTATGGCGGACCTGATGCGGGCGGTGACTGTGCCGGCGGGGGTGGACTTTATGGTGGTATCCAGCTATGGGGCGGCGGCCAAGAGCTCGGGGGTGGTGAAGATTGTTCTGGACCTGAACATTCCTTTGGAGGACTATGACCTGCTGATTGTGGAGGACATTCTGGACAGCGGGAAGACGCTGCACTATCTGATGGATGTGCTGCGGGCGAGGAACCCCAAGAGCATTAAGATTTGCACGCTGTTTGACAAGCCGGAGCGCCGGGAGGCGGAGGTCAACCCGGACTATGTGGGGGCGAGGATTCCGGACGCGTTTATTGTGGGGTATGGGCTGGACTATGGAGAGAAGTACCGGAACCTGCCGTTTGTAGGCGTGTTGAAGCCGGAGGTATATGAGGAAGACTGAACGCTCAACGCGGGCGGAGAGCCAGAGCGAAGAAGAGCAGAGGTGCGCGAACCAAAAGTTTCGTCAACCTTTTCAAAGGTTGCAGAGCGCGAGACAGCGTCTCGCGACCTTGACCTTGAACTTAGGCGGCGCAGATAGCAAAGGCGCGAGGTAGTGCTTCACCTCCAAATCCCAGTTTGGAACGGGGTAAGGCTGCGCCGCCGTCGACTTGCCGCAGGCAAGTCGGATGCCGAAGGCAAGTCGGAGCGAGGCCGACCAGCGGGAGACCAGCGGACTGCCCGCTGCCGTCAGCTTTAGAAGCAGACGCTTTTTGATCCCTTTCAGGAGAACCCCAAACGACTAGGAAGAACGGGCTGGTTTTGTTTCAACCAGTCTGTTTGCGGGCGGTTGGGATAGTAGAGAAAGCCCAGCGAGCGCAGACGCGGGGTCTTGGCGGCTGCGGAAGGTTTGCGGAGCAAAGCTTCTTCCCCTTGCGGAGCAAGGGGGCGAGCGTCCGGTTTGCCGGGGGTGAGCGGGGAGGCGGAGGCCCTTTTGAGGAAGGGCGGGCGTTACAAAATCGGAAAGAAAAATGGCTACCATTTTTAATATATTATTCAGTCAGTAAACAGTCAGACGAGGACAGAAAGCTTTTAGACTCAGGAGGGTTGACCTTTGGACGGAAACAACGGAAAAAAGCTGCGCAATCTGCTGCTGTATATCGGCATACCGGTGGTGGTGCTGTTTATCATCATCTTCCTTTTCAGCAACAGAATGCCCAGGGGCGAGACCTACAAGTATTCGGATATCCTCAACTATTTTGAGACGGGCCAGGTGAAGGAGTACACCCTGAACCTGGGCACCGGGGAGATGACCCTGCGGCTGAACGACAAAACAGGCACCGTGGTGGGCTATGTGGTGCCCAGCGTGGACCTGTTCTACCGGAACGCGGCGGGGTATATTGAGGAATATAACCAGGCGCACCCTGATGAGAAGATGGTGCAGGACATCAGCAGGCCGGCGGAGACCAGCTGGCTGATTAGTCTGCTGCCCACGCTGATTTTGTTTGGGGGCCTGATCTTCTTCTGGATTTTTATGATGCGGCACCTGGGCGGAGCCGGGGGCGGCGGCGACAAGCAGATGAACTTTGGCAAGGCCAAGATCAAGCAGATGAGCGACGAAAAGCGCAAAACCACCTTTGCCGACGTGGCGGGAGCCGACGAGGAGAAGGAGGAGCTGCGGGAGATTGTAGAGTTTTTGAAGAACCCGGGCAAGTTTAACTCACTGGGGGCGCGCATACCCAAGGGCGTGCTGCTGGTGGGCCCTCCCGGCACAGGCAAAACCCTGCTGGCAAGGGCTGTGGCCGGAGAGGCCGGGGTGCCCTTCTTCTCCATCTCCGGCTCGGACTTTGTGGAGATGTTTGTGGGCGTGGGCGCGTCGCGGGTGCGGGACCTGTTTGACAAGGCCAAGAAGAACCACCCCTGTATTATCTTTATTGACGAGATTGACGCTGTGGGCCGGCAGAGAGGCGCGGGCCTGGGCGGCGGTCATGACGAGCGGGAGCAGACCCTGAACCAGCTGCTGGTGGAGATGGACGGCTTTGGAGCCAACGAAGGGGTCATTATGATTGCGGCTACCAACCGGCCGGACATTCTGGACCCGGCGCTGATGCGCCCCGGCCGGTTTGACCGGCAGGTCACTGTGGGGCACCCGGACATTAAGGGCCGGGAGGAGATTCTGCGGGTGCACGCCAAGGGCAAGCCGCTGGCTCCGGACGTGGTATTGTCTACCATTGCCAAGTCGACAGCGGGCTTTACCGGGGCGGACCTGGAGAACCTGCTGAACGAGGCGGCGCTGCTGGCTGCCAGAAAGAGCCTGAAGGCCATCACCATGGAGGAGATTGAGGAGGCCACCATCAAGGTGGTGGCGGGCACGGAGAAAAAGAGCCGGGTGATGAGCGAGAAGGAGAAGAAGCTGACCGCTTATCATGAGGCGGGGCATGCCATCTCCTCCTTCTACTGCAAGACCCAGGACCCGGTGCACCAGATTTCCATTATACCCCGGGGGCTGGCAGGGGGCTATACCATGCACCTGCCTACTGAGGACCGGTCTTACCGCAGCCGCAATGAGATGAAGGAGGAGCTGATTGTTCTTCTGGGCGGCCGGGTGGCCGAGGCTCTGGTGCTGGACGACATCTCTACGGGAGCCAGCAACGACATTGAGCGGGCTACCAAAATCGCCCGGGCGATGGTCACGAAATATGGTATGAGCGAGAAGCTGGGGCCCATTACCTATGGCTCGGACGGGTCGAACCCGTTTTTGGGCAAGGAGATGGGGCACATCAGCAACTACTCGGAGGCCACGGCCTCTGAGATTGACGAGGAGATTCAGAAGATCATCTCCACAGCCTATGGGCAGACGGAGGAGATTTTGAAGGAGCACATGGATGAGCTGCACCGCCTGGCAGGGGTGCTGTTTGAGAAGGAGAAGCTGGACGCGGCGGACTTCCAGCAGGTGATGGCGGGAACGCTGCTGCCTGGGGGAGCTCAGGACGCCCCTGCTTTGGAGGACGGAGAGACCGGCGGGCCGGAGCTGTAAGGCGGCGGGCCGAAGCAAAAAAGGGACGGGCATCCCGGCGGGCGTTGCCGGGGGAGGACTGTCTGGGGGAGCTCAGGACGCCCCTGCTTTGGAGGACGGAGAGACCGGCGGGCCGGAGCCGTAAAGCGGCTGGCC
>NZ_JBQISV010000057.1:0-14023 GCF_056800975.1 Acutalibacter sp. | reverse complement strand
GAGAGACTACCGGTAGGAGTTTGCCGGTACTTTTGCGAAGCAAAAGGCGACTCCTTCGGAGTCGAGGCAAACTCCGTGACTTGCCCGAAGGGCAATGTCAGGAGCCCACGCCAAAGGATAAGCCCACATAATAAAAAATCTTCTTGTAGAGCAGAAGCCTCAGCTGTCAACCAAAACCAAAAGAAAGATTTTCATCTCTACACCAAAGCCCAGCCCAAAGGAGGCCCCATGAAGCTGCTTTACGCAGAGGACGAGCCGCTGCTCTCAGAGGCGGTGGCGGACGTGCTCACATATCATAAATATCTGGTGGACGCGGTTTACAACGGTCAGGACGCCTACGACTATGCCCTGTCCGGGGAGTATGACGGGATCATTCTGGACATTATGCTGCCTAAAATGGACGGGCTTCAGGTCCTTACCAGCCTGCGGAAAAACGGCTGTCAAACGCCCATTCTGCTGCTCACAGCCAAAACCCAGCTGGAGGACCGCATCCGGGGGCTGGACGCCGGGGCGGACGACTATCTGCCCAAGCCCTTTGACATGGGCGAGCTGCTGGCCCGGGTCCGGGCCATGCTCCGGCGGCGGGAGAGCTTTCACCCAGAGCTGCTCTCCTTCGGGGACCTGACCCTGGACCCCCGTTCCGGCTGTCTGTCCTGCCGGGAGCGGGAATGCCCCCTGTCCAAGCAGGAGTACCGGCTGATGGAGCAGCTCATGGCAAATCAGGGCAGCTACCTGTCCTCCGAGGCCCTGCTGGTCAAGGCCTGGGGCTACAATGCCCAGACGGATGTAAACAGCGTGTGGCTCTATATCTCCTACCTGCGCAAACGGCTTCGGGACATGGGCTCTCAGGTAAAAATCGCCTCCAAGCGCAGCCTGGGCTACCGGTTGGAGCAAAGCCCATGAGAAAAACCCTGCGCAGAAGGTTCATCCTCTTTGCCATGTCCGCGGTCACGGTTCTGCTGGCCGTGCTGGTGGGGGCTATCGCCGGACTGAGCTGGGTGGTTCTGGACAGCCAGGCGGATGCCCTGCTCCACAGCCTGGCCCGGGGCCAGGGCCAGCCCACGCCGCCGGAGCCCCCTCCCCCCAGGCCCTTCGCGCCCCCGGTGAGCCCGGACGCCATGCAGTCCCTTCGGTTTTTCACTGTGCGCACCGGCCCCCAGGGCCATGTGCTGGAGGTGGACCTGGACCACATTTCCTCTGTCACCCCAGACCAGGCCGCTGCCTACGCCGGACAGGCCGCTCAGCCCTCAGGCCGGATCGAGGGGTATAAATATGAAGTCCGGCAGCTGGGCGGGGACCGGCTGACCGTCTTTCTGGACGTCTCCCGCCAGCAGGGCGCCTTTGTGATGGTGCTCAGCCTCTCCTCCACCATGGCCCTGGTCTGCTGGCTGGGGTCTCTGGCGTTGGTGGCCTTGTTCTCCCGGCGGGCGGTGCGCCCCATTCTGGCGGGGCTGGAAAAGCAAAAGCAGTTTATCACCAATGCGGGGCACGAGCTGAAAACCCCGCTGGCCATCATCCAGTCCAGCAATGACGCCGCTGCCATGATTTACGGCGAGACCAAGTACAACCGCAGCATCCGTCAGCAGGCCCAGCGGCTGAATGGTTTGATGACCGAGCTGCTCACCCTGGCCCGGTTAGAGGAGGCCGCCAGCCTGCCCACTGAGCGTGTGGACGTCAGCCAGGCCTTTTGGGCTCTGCTGCCAGGCTATGAGGAGCAGGCCCGCGGCCGGGGGCTGTCCATCCGCCCGGACATTCAGCCGGGCGTTGTGCTCTCTGTCCACAAGACCTCCTTTTTGCAGCTGGTCTCCACCCTGCTGGACAATGGGGTGAAGTACACCCCAGAGGGCGGGGCCATCCTCTTTTCCATAAAAAACCAGGCCGGACATGTGTGGGTCGTGGAGGAAAACCCCTGCGCCCTGCCCCAGCCCCAGGACCCGGAACAGCTTTTTGAGCGGTTTTACCGGGGAGACCCGGCCCGGACCCAGCAGGGCGGCGTTTCGGGGTTCGGCATCGGTCTTTCCGCCGCCCGGACCATTGCGGAGGCTCTGGGCGGCAGGCTCACCGCAGAGTACCCCCAGGCGGGGCGCATTCGCTTTACCGCCCGGTTCTGACCGGATTTTTCACATAGAATTCACAAACCCTCCCGGAGTTGTTCACTCCCGGGAGGGTTTTTCTAAGGCTGCTCTTAGCTTCGTCCGCTATAATGGAGGCGGAAAGGAGGAACGCCTATGGAATTCCGGCACGAGGTAAAGCATGAGATCAGCCCCCAGGATGTGCCTGCCCTGCGCCAGCGGCTTCGGGCGGTTATGGCCCCGGACAGCCACGCCCCGGAGGGGCGGTATCAGGTCCGCAGCCTGTATTTTGACAACCTGGAGGACAAGGCCCTGCGGGAAAAGCTGGACGGGGTGAAGGTCCGGGAGAAATACCGCATTCGTCTATACAACCATGACCCCTCGCTGATTCACCTGGAGCGAAAGCAAAAGCTGGGGGCCCTGGGCCGCAAGACCTTTGTCCCTCTCACCCCCCGGCAGGCCCAGTCCATGGCCGGGGGCAGCATAGACTGGATGGCCGCAAGCCCCGACCCGCTGCTGCTGGGGTTTTATGCCCGGCTCCGTCAGGAGGGGCTGAGGCCCAAGGTGCTGGTGGACTACACCCGGGAGGCCTTTGTCTTTGCCCCCGGCAATGTGCGGGTCACTCTGGACTACCACATCCGCACCGGACTGCACAGCGCCCGCCTGCTGGACCTCCACTGCCCCACAGTCCCCATCCCCGGCTCCCCCTGTATTTTAGAGGTGAAATGGGACGCCTTTCTCCCGGACCTGGTCCGGGACCTGGTGCAGCTGGACGGCCGGCACAGCTGCGCCTTTTCCAAATACGCGGCCTGCCGCATGTTCGACTGAGCAGGCCTGCCGCAAATTCAAGCTTTGAGAAGGAGAGACCTGACCATGACCTTTCAAGACATTTTCAAGTCCAGCTTTCTGGAAAACGTGGCCTCTATATCCCTTCTGGATATGGCCCTGACCATTCTGCTTTCCTTTGCCCTGGGGCTGTTCATTTTTCTGGTGTATCGAAAAACCTATCGGGGGGTCATGTACTCCTCGGGCTTTGGCGTCACCCTCATCGCCCTGACCATGATTACCGCCACGGTGATTCTGGCGGTCACCTCCAATGTGGTTCTGTCCCTGGGCATGGTGGGCGCGCTGTCCATTGTCCGCTTCCGCACCGCCATCAAGGACCCACTGGACATTGCTTTTCTGTTCTGGGCCATTGGCGCGGGCATTATTCTGGCAGCGGGCATGATTCCCCTGGCGGTGATTGGCAGCGTCTGCGTGGGGGTCATTCTGCTGGCGTTTGTGAACCGGGCTCCCCACAGCCGCCCCTATCTGGTAGCGCTCAGCTGCGCCGGCCAGCAGGCGGAGGCCAATGCCAGAGAATTTCTGGCCCAGCGGGCGTTGCGCGCCACAGTCAAAAGCAAAACCGTGGTGAGGGGGACGATTGAGCTGAACCTGGAGCTTCGGCTAAGGGAGGACAACACGGACTTTGTCAACCAGCTCTCTGAAATGCCCGGCGTCAACAGCGCGGTGCTGGTCTCCTACAACGGGGACTACATGGGGTAGCCTATGAAAAAGCATGGAGACCGCACCGCATGGACTGTCACTGCCCTGGCCCTGGCGCTCACCATTCTTCTGATGAACGGCAAGGCTCTGGGCCTTTCTGCCGGAGCCCGGAGCCTGGGCTATGAGCAGCGTCTGTTTGACAACACAAAGGTACACACCATTGACATTGTGATGAACGACTGGGAAGACCTGCTTGCCAACGCCGCCGGCGAGGAATATTATGAGGCCAATGTGGTGATTGACGGGGAGGCCTGCAAAAATGTGGGCGTTCGGGCAAAGGGCAACACCTCTCTGTCCACCGTGGCCTCTCTGGGCAGCCAGCGCTACAGCCTTAAGGTGGAGTTCGACCACTACGACAGCGGCAAGTCCTACTATGGGCTGGACAAGCTGAGCCTGAACAACCTGATTCAGGACGCCACCATGCTGAAGGACTATCTTACCTACACCCTGATGAACGCCTTTGGGGTAAAGTCCTCCCTGTGCAGCTTCGCCTTTCTCACCGTAAACGGGGAGGACTGGGGGCTGTATCTGGCAGTGGAGGGGGTGGAGGAGGCCTTTTTGCAGCGCAATTACGGCTCTGAACAGGGGCAGCTCTACAAGCCGGACAGCATGAGCTTTGGGGGAGGCCGGGGCATGGCAAAGGACTTTTCCATGAGCGGCTTCGACTTCACCGGCGGCAGCGCGGAAGGGGACCCGCCCTCTGGGAGCGGGGAGCCCCCCGCCATGCCCTCCGTTAAAGGGGCCTCCGGCGGCTTTGATTTTGCGGACCCGCCCGAGGGCTTTGACCCCTCCGCCGCCTTGGGGGCCGAGGGGCGGGAGGCGGGCTCGCCCCCGGGCATGGGGGGCGGCATGGGGTCGGCTGATGTGAAGCTGC
The DNA here is from genome assembly GCF_056800975.1 of Acutalibacter sp. NCBI lineage: Bacteria > Bacillati > Bacillota > Clostridia > Eubacteriales > Acutalibacteraceae > Acutalibacter > Acutalibacter sp. The sequence continues at coordinate 9,532 of NZ_JBQISV010000057.1, read as the reverse complement.
AATATATCGACGACGACCCGGAGAGCTACCCCAACATCTGGGAGAATGCCAAAACCGGCATGACCGAGGCTGACCAGCGCCGCCTGATTCAGTCCCTGAAAAAGCTGTCGGCCGGAGAGGACCTCTCCTCGGTGGTGGATATCCAGCAGGTGATTCGCTACTTTGTGGTCCACAACTATGTCTGCAACGACGACAGCTACACCGGCACAATGGTCCACAACTACTATCTCTACGAGGAGGAGGGGCGGCTGGCTATGCTCCCCTGGGACTACAACCTGGCCTTTGGAACCTTTGGGGGCGGGGACGCTGGCAGCGCGGTGAACACCCCCATTGACGCGCCAGTGTCCGGCGACGCCTCGGACCGGCCCATGTGGAGCTGGATTGTGGAAAACGAGGAATACGCCCAGCTATACCACCAGTATTTTGCCGAATTTTTAAGCACGGTGGACATAGAGGACATGATCACCCAGGCCTACCAGCTGATCCGGTCCTATGTGGCAAAGGACCCCACCGCCTTTTACAGCTATGAGGAGTTTGAGCTGGGGGCGGAGACCCTCCGGCAGTTCTGCGCCCTGCGCAGCGAGAGCATTGCCGCCCAGCTGGCCAACGGCGAGACCGCCAGCCCCATGAATTACGCGGACGCCTCTGCCATCACCCTCTCTGACATGGGAACCATGAACGGCGGCATGGGCGGCTCTCCGGGCAAAGCAGCCGGCCGAGGAGAGGCCCAAAGCTCCGCCGGGGAGGAAAGCCCTTCTGAAGGGCAGGCCCCGCCGTCAGGGGAGGAAGAGGCTTCCGGCTCCTCGGAAGCATCTGGCTCTAACCGCAGCTTCGGGGGCAATATGCAGCCCCCTGAGGGGAATTTCTCCGACAGCGGCGAGGAGGATGCTTCCGGCTCCTCGGAAGTCTCCGGCTCTGGCCGCAGCTTCGGGGGCAATATGCAGCCCCCCGGGGGGAATTTCTCCGGCGGCGAGGAGGCCTCCCCCTCTCTCCTCAGCGGCTGGCTCTGGATGGGGGGCTCTGTGCTCATTCTGGGCCTGGGCCTGCTTGTGACCAGAATGTACAAAGCCTGACACACAGAAAGCCCACCTGCGGGCAAAAACCCGCGGGTGGGCTTCCGATGTCCTGTCCTTACCGTTGCGTGGGTATCCCGTCAAAAAAAGCAGGCGTTCAGCCCTTTGGCCGAATGCCTGCTTTTTGCTCCGTCCCTTGACCAGGGGCTTGCTGAAAAATGGAAACGCTGTCTTTTAAGCAAGAAGCCCTGGGTCAGAAAGCCCTGTCAGCCAACAGGCTGGCTTGGCCTTTTCTGAAATCCGGCTGCATGGCCGGGGGCTCAGTCCTCCAGCTTGACAGCCGCGTCCTTCAGCAGCTCGATGATCTCCAGGTGCTGGGGGCAGTGGCCCTGGCAGGCCCCGCACTGGATGCAGTCGCTGGCCTTGCCGCCCTCGCCCACCGCGTGCTTGTAGTGGCCCTTGGCCCGGTTGGCATCGCCGTACAGGGTCAGCTGGTTCACAGCCTGGAAGACGCCGGGAATGTTGATCTTCTGGGGGCAGCCGTCTACACAGTATTTGCAGGCGGTGCAGGGGATGGTGGGGGTGTTCTTCAGCACATCGGCCACCTGGCCGACTACCTGCCGCTCCTCCTGGTTCAGGGGCTTGAAGTCTGTCATGTAGCTCAGGTTGTCCTCCATCTGCTCCATGCTGCTCATGCCCGAGAGCACAGTCACCAGCCCGTCCAGAGAGGCGGCAAAGCGCACAGCCCAGCTGGCCACCGAGGCGTTGGGGTCGGCCTTTTTGAAGATTTCCTGAACCTGAGGGGTCATGGTGGCCAGCGCGCCGCCCTTCACAGGCTCCATGATGATCACCGCCTTGCCATGGCTGCGGGCAATCTCATAGCACTTGCGGGCCTGAACCCCATCGCTCTCCCAGTCGGCATAGTTAATTTGCAGCTGGACAAACTCAGCCTCGGGGTGCTTAGAGAGGATGTCTTCCAACACCTCGGCAGAGTCGTGGAAGGAGAAGCCAATATGCTTCACCCGGCCCTGGTCCTTCAGCTTGCGGATAAAGCCCCAAGCGTCCAGGTCCTCGGCCTTCTGGGCGCTCTCCTTGCCCAGGGCGTGAAGCAGGTAGAAGTCGTAATAGGCCAGCCCCGCCCGGTCCAGAGACTCCTGGAAGACCCGCTCCATGTCGGCGGCGTCCTTCAGGTCCCACAGAGGGAGCTTGGTGGCGCACTGGAAGCTCTCCCGGGGGAAGCGCTTGACCACGGCCTCGCCCAGAACCACCTCAGACTTGCCCCCATGGTACACATAGGCAGTGTCGAAATAGGTAAAGCCCTTGGACATGAACAGGTCGGCCATTTTTTTGACCTGCTCCATGTCGATCTCCTCCCCGTTCATGGGCAGGCGCATCAGGCCGAAGCCCAGCTTTTTGACGTCCTGGCCCAGGTAAGCGTCAGACATAAGAAATTCCTCACTTTCGGTATGTATTTGTTCTATTATACTACATGGAGCAGGGTCTAAGTCAAGCCTTTTTTCTGCGGACTTAGCCGGAGGCCTGGGGCAAAATGGGACGCCTCCCCTGCTGTCAAATAAAAAACGGGCGGTTGCAGGCTTTTTGCTCCCCACAGTCCCCGGGCAGCCAATATTATTTGAGAAATTTTTCAAAAAGTTGTTCTTTTCAAGGCAATAAAACAGGATTTTAGGCCTATGGGTAGAAGGACATTTTATCAGGAGGTGCATCCATGAGCTATCTCGACTATCTCAATCGCTTCCATCAGTATCTGGAGAGCAGCGCCCTGCCCCCCACGGCCCAGCTGCTGTATCTCAAGCTGCTGCATATATTCAACCGGGCGGGCTGGCCCCCCACCGTGCAGGCGGACAACCACAGGCTGATGGCCATGCTGGGAAACTGCGCCGAAGCCAGCCTGATTCGGAACCGGCGCAAGCTGGCGGCGGCAGGGCTCATCCAGTTTCATTCCGGGCGCAAGGGCCAGCCCAGCCAGTACAGCCTCTGTCAGCTTTCCCTCGGCCAATACAGGCACAGCCACAGCAGGAATAAGCCGAAGCCAAAGGAGGAGGCTTCTCTCCGCACCCCCAAAACCTATGATATAGACGAGCTGGCCGCCCTCTCCGCTCTGGACCTTCCGGAGAATCTGTAAGCCTGAATCCAAAAACACCCTTGACAGCCCGCGCCCGCTGGCGTATAATAAACATAAAGGGACGTTGCCGCATGGCGGCTAGCCCTTATCATTACTAACAAAACTTTATGTTAGCCGTTCGGGGTCTGGCCGAGCGGCTAACACGCTTTTGGGGCTATGTACATGACCACCGCGAGGGCGATCAGAATACAAACTGCGAAACGCAGCGTTTTTGCTCCCATAGCGCGCCACCTCCCTTCCAGTGATCTCAGGAAGATGACCACCCCCTTCCGGGGGGCTAGCCGCCTTAGACTTTTTCACGTCGATGCGACAACGTCCACGATGATTCTAGCACAGCTGGGATATTATGTCAACAGAAACCAGGCTGCAAAGGGGCCGCGCTCCTTCTGGGGGCACAAGCAAAAACATGCTTGACAGCCCGCGCCCGCTGGCGTATAATGTAAACATAAGGGACATCATCGCATCTGCGGTTTGCCCTTTTGGTACAGTAAAGTGTTTTCACACTAGCCGTCCGGGGGCGATCCGGGCGGCTAGCATGCTTTTGGTGCTAGGTATATCAGCACTGCAAGCCAAAAGAGAATGGCCAAAGCAAACCGCAGCGCTTTCCATACTTTTCCCATCAGCCTCACCCCCTTTCAGGGGAGTAGCTAAACCGCCTGATGCGACAACGTCCAGTTTGATTTTAGCACAGCCGGCATATTATGTCAACAAAAAGCCCCATGCAAAAAGCCCCGCGGAGCTCGTCCGCAGGGCTTTTTTTCATATTGTCACAGCTTAGAGGCAGAACCGCTGTCCCTTAGATGGAGGCGAAGTACTTAATGGTGCGCACCATCTGGCTGGTGTAGCTGTTCTCGTTGTCGTACCAGGAGACCACCTGGACCTGATAGAGGCCGTTGCCAATCTCAGTGACCATGGTCTGGGTAGCATCGAACAGAGAGCCGTAGGTGATGCCGATGATGTCGCTGGACACCAGGGGCTCCTCGGTGTAGCCGAAGGAGTCGGAGGCAGCGGCCTTCATGGCGGCGTTGATGCCGTCCACGGTCACGTTCTCACCCTTGACAACCGCCACCAGAATGGTGGTGGAGCCGGTGGGCACAGGCACGCGCTGGGCAGAGCCGATGAGCTTGCCGTTCAGCTCGGGGATGACCAGGCCAATGGCCTTGGCAGCGCCGGTGCTGTTGGGAACAATGTTCACAGCGGCGGCGCGGGCGCGGCGCAGGTCGCCCTTGCGATGGGGGCCGTCCAGAACCATCTGGTCGCCGGTAAAGGCGTGGACAGTGGTCATGATGCCGCTCTGGATGGGAGCGTACTTGTTCAGGGTGTCGGCCATGGGGGCCAGGCAGTTGGTGGTGCAGGAAGCGGCGCTGATGATGGTGTCCTCAGCGGTCAGGGTGCTCTCGTTCACGCTGAAAACAATGGTCTTCAGGTCGCTGCCGGCGGGAGCGGAGATGACAACCTTCTTGGCGCCCGCGTCGATGTGAGCCTGGCTCTTCTCCTTAGAGCAGTAGAAGCCGGTGCACTCCAGCACAACGTCAACACCGATCTCGCCCCAAGGCAGGTCGGCGGCGTTCTTCTCGGCATAAATCTTGATGGTCTTGCCGTCCACAGTGATGGAGTCCTCGCCGGCCTCCACCTTGTCGCACAGAGCGTAGCGGCCCTGAGCGGAGTCATACTTCAGCAGATGAGCCAGCATCTTGGGGCTGGTCAGGTCGTTGATGGCGACCACCTCATAGCCCTCAGCGCCGAACATCTGGCGGAAGGCCAGACGGCCGATGCGGCCAAAACCATTGATCGCGACTTTTACAGACATTGGAATTACCTCCTAAGAATTGATGGGGTTCTGAACTACCCCTATTTTAATACATTTCTTCCAGAATTACAAGTCTTTGCCACCAAATTGTGCCGAAAAAATGCCGGAACGATTCTGTTTGATTTGCCCAAGGGGCGCAGCCTCCTCCCGGCCCTCCGCCGCCCCCTGTTCTTTGCCGGAATATGGCGGCGTTGCGGAAGGTCTCCGCCGGGGCATGGGCCGCGCCGGAGAAGCAGCCCCTCCCTTTCATGGCCGGTCCAGCCGGAGCGCCTGCTCCCAAGCCTCAGGAAAATACCGCTGGAAGAAGCCCGCCTCCTGCCGGCCCTCAAACAGGCCGTTGGCGGCCAGATGCCGGGCAACCCGCCCGGTCAGCTCCTCCCGCTCCTGTGGGGTCCGCTGGGCAAACCGCCAGACCTTCAGCCTGCCCAGACGCTCCTGCTCCGCCAGGGCCTCATACACATCGGGGATGAACCGGGCCTCAGCCACCGCCGTGCCCTCGGGCACATAGAACATCCCCTCCCGGCCCTCTACCGGCCGGGCAAGGGGCCCGGGCTCCACCCGGTACAGCCAGCCGGAGGCCCCCCGGTAAAAGGCCTCCAGCTGGCCCGCAAACTGCTCCTCATACTGGGCCAGCCCCGCCTCCACCCAGGCGGTGACATGCTTCTGGGGCCAGCCCACATGGGCCTCGTCCCAGAGATAAAACAGGGCATAGGCCAGGCTGTCTGTGAGATAGACCACCCGCTGCCCGGTCCCGTGCAAAAGAGACCCGGCTTCCAGCGTCCGAATGCCCTTCGCCGCCGAGCCGTGATACAGGTCGTTCATCTTCGCTCCCTCTCTTTCTCATATTCCTCCCGCAGCAGGGCGTAGTTCACCTGACTGTAGCGGCCCCCGTTGCACACGCAGGCCATCCGCATAACGCCCTCCTGGCGCATCCCGCATTTTTCCATGACTCTGCCCGAGGCCGGGTTGCCCTGTGCGTGATAGCAGTGGACCCGGTAGAAGCCCACTTCCTCAAAAAAGAAGCGGAGGACCTCCGCCACCGCCTCGGTCATATAGCCCCGGCCCCAAAAGGCCCGGCCCAGCTCATAGGCCAGCTCTATGTCTTCCGTTCTGTCGTCAGGGCGCATACCAAACACCCGGCCAATGGCAGGGCCCCCCAAGCCTCCCTCGGACCTTTCGGCAATGGCCCAGCTGTACCGTTGGGGCTGGGCGTAGGCCTCAAACCATGGGGGGGTGAACAGCCCGCCCTTCTCCTGCACGTCTTGGAGGGAATCCATTTTCGGGTAGCTGGTCCAGCGCCACACCTGCCAGTCGCTGAGGCAGTGGCGGTAAAAGCTCTCCATGTCCTCCGGCACAAACCGCCGCAGGGCCAGCCGCCTGGTTTCCAGCCGGACCGTCCCCTTATGCCTCATGCTCCCCCTCCGCCGGGTCCTGCCGGGGGGCCTCCTCTTCTTGGCCATGCCCCACATAAGAGACCATAGCGGCCAGCACAAACAGCCCCACCCCCAGCACGCTCAGCTGGCAGCAGGAGGGCAGCTCTCCGGCATAGGTCTTGCCCGAGAGCCGCATGGCCAGGTCCACGGTCTGACTGCCCACTGTCAGCATCACCGCCGGGCCTCCGGTCATCAGCAGCCGCAGGCCCGCCCCCTGGGGGCCCGCCCCGGCAAACAGCCGGCACAGATACAGCAGGGCCAGCAGCAGCGCCGCCGCCCCCACCATAGAGAACACATTCTCTACCGGCGAGGAGAACTTGGCGTAGAACACATACACCATCACCAGGTTTGCCACGCCCCACAGCACAGCCGGCACATACAGCAGGGGGGCTTTCACAAACAGGTCCCGCCCGCTTACCAGGCCCGCGGCCCCTGCCAGCTGCACCGCCCCGAACAAAAGGCTGGCCGCTATATACAGCACATGGTTGGCCCCCTGGCGCACAGACTCGAACTGAGAGGCCCCGGTATCCAGGTAGGCTCTGAAGTCCACGGCCATTACCAAAGCGCTGGTTACCAGCAGCGCCCCCGAGAGCGCGGCCAGGGCGCCCAGCACAGGCCTGCGCAGGCTTTGCCAGGGGCCCAGGCTCTCCTGGTCCCGGCGGCACAGCGCGGCGGCGGCGGCCACGGCCGCAGCAGGGAGCAAAAGGCTCAGCCAGGCCGTCCAGCCGCCGTCGGTATAAAAGCCGGTGTCAAAGTCAAAAAAGAACAGCATCAGCAGCGACCGCAGAGCAATAGCCGCCGCGGTCGCCACACAGATGAGCTTGACGCCGTTGACTGCTGTCAGACGATGGGAATTCTTCATGATTCTAACCTCGTTTCTCCGGGGAACCGTTTTGCCCCCAAAATATCCTGAGAACATTATAGCATATTCCGGCGGCTTTTCCAATAGCAATTTATATGCGGGGACAAGGGGGCGGCCTCAGCCCTGCGCCCGCTGGCTCAGGGGCACATAGGCCTGTTTTACCGGCAGGGCCCGGTACGCTGGCCGCATAATCCGCCCGCCTGTGGTCAGCTCCTCAATCCGGTGGGCGCACCATCCCGCAATCCGCGACACCGCGAACATGGGCGTAAACAGCTCCTCCGGAATCCCCAGCATCTCGTACACCAGTCCCGAGTAAAAGTCCACGTTGGCGCTGATCACCTTCTCCTTCCCGGTCACCCGCAAAAACGCCTGGGGCGACAGCCTCTCAACCAGCTCATACAGGGCCAGCTTTTTGCCGCAGCCCTTCTCCTCCGCCAGCTTTTTGGCCTGCGCCTTCAAAATCACCGCCCGGGGGTCCGACATGGTGTAGACGGCGTGGCCCATGCCGTAAATCAGCCCGCTGCCGTCCCCGGCCTCTCCCCGCAGAATTTTTTCCAGATACTTCTCCACCTCCTCCTGGTCGGCCCAGTCCCCCACGTTAGCCATCAGGTCCTCCATCATCCGCCGCACCCGGTGGTTGGCGCCCCCGTGGCGCACGCCCTTCAGCGAGCCCACCGCCGCGGCAATGGCCGAGTAGATGTCCGTTCCCGCCGAGGTGAGCACCCGGGTGGTGAAGGTAGAGTTGTTGCCGCCCCCGTGCTCGGCGTGAAGCACCATGCACAGGTCCAGCAGCTCCGCCTCCTGCCGGGTAAACCGCCGGTCCGGGCGCAGGGCGTTGAGAATGGCCTCGGCAGTGCAGTGGCCGGGCTCGTAGGGGTGAAAGAACATGCTCTCCCGGTCAAAATGCCGGCGTTTGACCTGATAGGCGTAAGACATGATAGAGGGCATCCGGGCAATGAGAGAGATGGCCTGGCGCATGTTGTTTTCCAGCGAAGGGTCCTCCGGGTCGTCGTCATAAGAGTACAGCGCCAGCACCGACCGGGCCAGCTTGTTCATAATGTCCCGGGAGGGGGCCTTGATGATCATATCCTCAGGGAAATACTCCGGCAGCTCCCGGTTGTCGTAGAGCAGGCCGCACATGCGCTTATACTGACGCTGGTCCGGCAGCTTGCCGAAGATGAGCAGCCAGGCCGCCTCCTCAAACCCGAACCTGCCCTCGGCCCGGCAGCCCTCCACAATATCCGTCACCGGAATCCCCCGGTAGGTGAGCCTGCCCTGGTCCGGAACCTTGTCTCCGTCGTCGATGAGGTAGCCGTGGACATTGCACACATGGGTCAGTCCGGCCATCACGCCGGTGCCGTCGGCATTGCGCAGGCCCCGTTTCACGTCGTGGCGTTCAAACTGCTCCCGGGTAATGGCGTTGTTGCTCCGGTACTCGGCGCACAGCTCCTGGATGGTGGTGCTCTGGGGGCTTTCCTGATTCAGCCTCTGCATATTGGGCCCTTCCTTTCTGGTTTTGGTTATATTCCCCCATTTTACCCCTTACCCATAACGGTGTCAAGCCTTTTTGCAACCTTGCGCGGCTGAATATTCAAATTTTATGGGAATAGACAAACGGCATAGGCAAATCGGCCTCAATTTTGAAGGACAACCCTCGGCCGCATGGCAGAAGAATCGTTCATGAAAAGTTTTTGCTCCGACTTCACTCGACAAGCACGAAGCAACAAGCCCCTTCCTCCAAATTCCCGACTGCCAACCGCCCGCCGAAAGAAAAAATATCTTCTTTTTATTCCGACTTCGCTCGACAAGCACGACACAACAAGCCCCTTCCTCCAAATTCCCGACTGCCAACCGCCCGCCGAGCGAAAAATATCATCTTCTTTTTATTCCAACTTCACTCAACAAGCACGACACAACAAGCCCCTTCCTCCAAATTCACCAGCTGCCAGCAGTCCGCTGGTCTCCCTTTGGTCGACCTCGCTAAGTCCGACTTGCCTGCGGCAAGTCGACGGCGGCGCAGCTTTACCCCGTCTCTACCGCTCCGGTTAGGTAGACTTGTACCTCGCGCCTTTGTTGTCTGCGCCGCCTTTTTAAGGTCAAGGTCGCCTCCGGCGGCCAGGGCTTTGCCCTGGACCCACCAGGTGCCTAACGCACCTGGACTGCGTGATTTGCTTTCCTTAGAGGTTTCAATACACAAGGGTTCGCGTAATTTGCCTGCCCCCACTCTCTTCTGAAAGGAGCTCCCCCTCATGAAATCCTCCCCCGTCAAGC
>NZ_JBQISV010000056.1:0-14271 GCF_056800975.1 Acutalibacter sp. | reverse complement strand
TCCCATTCGATAAGAAACCCCCGGCGAGGGGTGAGCGTCTGCCGGTGGCAGACAAGCTGCGAACCGACCGAGGCGAAGCCGAGACTCTTACGAGAAATGTCCCACTGGGACATTTCTCTATCTTCCTGCGCTTTTGCAGGTGTTTTTAAGGTCAAGGGCAAGACCTTGGGGACTCTGACCTCTGCTTAAGGGACTTTTCGAGAAAAGTCCCTTCGACTTCATCAAAGATGAAGTCGGAATCTTCAAAAGCTTTTGATTGGCTTGTTTCTTGGGTTTATACTCCAAATACCACCGCCGCTAGGCCCAGAACCCCGCCCAGCAGGGCGATGCCTCCAAATACCAGACAGATCTTGACCTCGCTCCACCCGCACATCTCAAAGTGGTGGTGTATGGGCGACATCTTGAACAGCCGCTTGCCATGGGTCCTCTTGAAGTACGCCACCTGCAGCACCACCGACAAAATCTCCGCCCAGTAAATCACCCCCAGGGGCAGCAGCAGAATGGGCATATCCAGCCCAAAGGCCAGCGCCCCTGCCATGCCCCCTAAAAACAGCGAGCCCGTGTCCCCCATAAACACCTTCGCCGGGTGAAAATTCCACAGCAGAAAGCCCACGCAGGCCGCGGCCGCGGCTACCGCCATGGCGGTCATCCCGGTCATGGAGAGCGCCCCCGCGCACAGGGCCAAAATCATAAACACGAAAAAGCTCACCGTGGCGTCCAGGCCGTCCACGCCGTCGGTAAAGTTCACCGCGTTGGTCAGCCCCACCAGCAAAATGGCCGCCAGAGGATAATAGAGCAGCCCCAAATCCACCCGGCCCACAAAGGGAATCAGCGTCGCCGTGTCCTCCCCTGCCAGATACAGGCTCAGCAGGTAGGCCCCCGCCGCCAGAAACTGGAGAACCAGCTTCTGCTTCTCTGTCAGGCCCAGGTTGCGCTTTTTCGCCACGCCGATGTAGTCGTCCATAAAGCCGATGGCCCCATAGCCCACGGCCATGGCCAGGCCCCCGAACAGCCGCACGGTCATCAAAGGGGTCTCGGCCCCGGCCTGGTGGTAGAACACCGGCATACAGCCGCACACCGCCAACACCACGCCCGCAATGAACATCAGCCCCCCCATGGTGGGGGTGCCCTCCTTTTTCTTGTGCCAGCTGGGGCCAATCTCCCGAATGGTCTGGCCAAACTTCAGCCGGTGCAGAAAGGGGATCATCCACCAGCCCAGCAGGGCCGTGGCCCCAAACCCCACCAGCGCCGCCGACAGATACAGAATGTTGTTCATTTACGCTCTCTCCTCTTTGCTTCTCTTTTCTTTTTTCCCTCAACAGCCCGGCTCCCCGCCAGGGTCAGTCAGACTGTTCCACGGCCCGACGCGGTGCGCAGCGGCCAAAACCGGGCGCGCGCCCCGCCCGGTCTCCGCAGCCCCGGCCCAAGACATGCCGCCCGGAAACGCCCGAGCCAAGCCGGGGTACGCTCCCACAAGCTAAGTATAGGGCTTTCGGAACCGCTTTTTGCCAGCTTACAGCCGAAAATTTTCTGAACCGCTTGCAGCTCCTGTGTTCCCAGCGTACTGCAAAAACCTTCCACCCAGAGCACGGCAAAATATCTGCCGGCCTTTCGGGACGGAGATGCACCCCGCCCAGTCTCTACAGCCCGTGCCCAAGACATGCCGCCCGGCAACGCCCGAGCCAAGCCGGAATACGCTTCCACAAGCTAAGTATAGGGCTTTCGGAACCGCTTTTTGCCAGCTTGCAGCCGAAAATTTTCTGAACCGCTTGCAGCTCCTGTGTTCCCAGCGTACTGCAAGAACCTTCCACCCAGAGCACGGCAAAATATCCGCCGCCTGCGGGGAGGGGGATGGAAACGCCCCCCTAGTTGATGTGCACATAGGTCTCGGTGTTCAGCTCCTCCGCAAAGGTCAGGGTGATCACCGTGCCCTTTTTCACCTTGTCGCCGGCAGGGGTGGCCTGCATCATCACCACCGTGCCCTCGTCCCGGCTGCCGTTCACGCTGATTTGCAGCCCGCACTCCGCCGCCAGGTAGCTGGCGTTCACCAGGCCCGAGCCGGAGAAGTCCGGCACCTCCACCAGGGCGTCGTCCATGTCATAGCCAGAGGTGTAAAGCACCACCATGCCGTCCTTGGGCACCGTGGACCCGCTCTCGGGAATCTGCTCCACCACCACATTGTCCCAGTCGCTCTCGTCGCCCACAATGTTGTATTTCAGCCCCTGCTCCTGCAAAGCGGCCTGGGCGTCGGTAATGCTCAGCCCCACCACCTTGGGGGACACGGTGTACATCTCGTTGTACTCGTCGTCGCTGTACTCCACCTCTACCCCCAGATAGGGGAGGATCTCCTGCATCATGGCCGAGAAGATGGGCCCGGCCACTGCGTTGCCGCCGGTAAAGCCCCCGTTCTCATCCCCGTCCGGCTCGTCAAAAAACACCAGCAGGGCATATTTCGGGTCCTCCGCCGGGGCAAAGCCGCAGTAAGAGGCAATGTAGGTCATCTGGGCGCTGGGGTCCTTTGCCAGGTCCTCGTTGTGCTTTGCCACCTTCTCTGAGGTGCCGGTTTTGCCGCAGATACGGTAGCCGGCCACATAGCCCCCCCGGGCTGTGCCCGAGGCCGCGTTCTGCTTAAGAATATCCGTCACCGTGCGGGAGGTGCTCTCAGAGATGACCTGCCGCCGGTAGCTGGTGTCCGCTGTTTTGACAATGTTGCCGCTGTTGTCCACAATCCGGTCTACCACATGGGGGCGCACCAGATAGCCCCCGTTGGCCACCGACGCGCAGGCGGTGATCATCTGGATGGGAGTGATGCTGAAGTTCTGCCCAAAGGACTCCACCATCAGGTCCGCAAAGCTCATGTCCGCCTCGTCGTGGTAAAGGCTGCCGGACTCGCCGGGCAGGTCGATGCCGGTTTTGCTGGTAAAGCCAAAGGACTCCCGGTATTTACAGAAGGTGGGCACGGTCAGCAGCTCGCCGATGTGCATGAACCAGGGGTTGCAGGAGTTGCACAGCCCCTCCCGGAAGGTCTCGGACCCGTGGCCCGAGGTCTTCCAGCAGTGGATGGGGTCGTCCATGCCCTCCACCCGGAACCCGCCGCTGCAGGTAAACTGGCTCTCCTCGGTGATGGCCCCCTCCTCCAGGCCCATGGAGCCCACGCACATTTTGTAGACGCTGCCCGGGTAATAGGTGTCGGACACTGCCTTGTTCCGCCACTGGGTGGACTGGGCCAGCCTCTCCGCCTCGTCCCGCTCCTCCCCCTCGGGCAGGGCCTCAATCTTGGCCAGCAGGTTTTTGTCCAGAATGGTAAGGTAGTCGTTGGGGTCGTAGGTGGGCTGAACCGCCAGGCCTATAATCCCCCCGGTGTTCACGTCCATCATCACCGCCACCGCGCCGTTTTTCACCTTGAACTTCTCAATGCCCTCCGCCAGATACTTCTCCATAATGCTCTGCACAGTCTCGTCAATGGTGAGCACCAGGTTGTAGCCGTCCTCGGGCTCCACCACCTGCTCATACTCAAAGGGCATGTCGGTGCCAAAACCGTTTTTCGCCGCCACCAGCCGGCCCGCGCTGCCAGAGAGCTCGCTCTCATAGTAGACCTCCAGCCCCTCCAGGCCCTGGTTGTCGCTGCCGGTAAAGCCCAGCACATTAGAGGCCACGGTGCCGTAGGGGTAATAGCGCTTATAGTCGTCAATCAGGCGGATGCCGTTGCCGATTCCGTTCTCCTCCTTGAACCGGTTGATCTCGTCCCGCACATCCGTCTCAATCTTCCGCTTAATCACCGTGTAATAGGAGGACCGGTCTCCGGTCTCCTGATAAAGCTCCTCCTCGTCCAGCCCCAAAATGCGGGACAGCCCCACCGCCACGGTGCGCCGCAGGGCCTCGTTCTCCGCCAGATAAGCCGGTTCCAGCACCACGGTCCACACGCTGGCGCTTTGGGCCAGCACCTTAGTGCCCGTGGCGTCGTAAATGCTGCCCCGCATGGCGGGCAAGGCGGTGCTGCGCAGGCTCTGCTCCAAGGCTTTGGCGCTGAGCTCCTCGCCCCGCACCACCTGCCAGTGGAACAGACTGGCCGCCGCCGCCCCAAAGCCCACAAAAACCAAGGCCGCTGTCAGCCCCATGGCCTTTTTTCTTATTTTTTCGGCTGTGCCTTTTGCCATAGCGTTCTCCTTCCAGAATCTGTTTTTCAGCCCCTCAGCCGCCCTCTTTCCACAGCTTCTGCCGACGGGAGAGCCAAAGCGGTCTTGGCTCTCCCGTAAATCACTCCGTTCTATTGTTATTCCGGCCTGCCCCGGCTTATGCCCCGGGCTCCGCCGAAGACTGCCGCCGCTACCGGGCCAGCCAGCCCCGCAGGGTCTCCAGCAGCTTGTCCAGCCAAGAGGCCTCCGCAATCTCCTGCACCACGGTGCCCTTGTCCTGCCGGGCCACATGCATATACACCACCTGCGACCCGGCCAGCTTGCCCATGCCCAGCTGCTGCACCGCGTAGTCCTCCACCTGGGCGTCGGACATGCGCTGTGCGGCCTGCATGTTCAGCTGGATTTCCAGGCTCTGGGCCTCGGAAAGATCCCCCTGCATTTCGTTCATTTTCTCGGTCAGCTCGGTCAGCTGCACCTCGCTGTATACCGCGGTAATGCCTGTGAGAAACAGCAGCGAAAAGCACAGGGCCCCCGCTATGCGCTTGAAGGGGCTGTGTTTGGGCTGCTTTTTGGGCTCCCCTTGGGGCTGCCGCTCGGGCAGCTCCACCACTTTGTCTCGCCGCTGGGGCTGTTCCTCTATCTGGGGGTCCAGCACCGGGGCGGCGTTGCGCTCCTCGAACAAGGAAAAATCATATGCTTCCGACTGATATGCCATGTGTGTCCTCCCGCCGGCCCGATTGGCCGGTTGTTCCTGTCCCAAATTATGCCATGCTGATTTTGTCGGCCTGTCGATTATGTCGGCTTATTATGTCAACCATGATAGAATAATCGTCATCCCTGCCTTCTGTCAATCCCCCCCTCCTCCCGGGTCCGGGGGGTCCTTGCTCTATCTAAAACCTCTATGCCTTCTCGAACACCCTGAGCCGGGCGCTGCGGGCCCGGGGGTTTTCGTTGACTTCCTCCGGAGTGGGGGCCAGTCCCCTTTTGTACACCAGCCTGCCCTGGGGCAGCTTTCCGCACACGCACACCGGAAAATCCTTGGGGCAGGTGCAGCCCTGACACCACTGGGCCATGCGCCGCTTGACCATCCGGTCCTCTAAGGAGTGGAAGGTGATGACTGCCAGCCGCCCCTGGGGCTTCAGCAGCCCAAAGGCCCCGTCCAGGCCCTCCGAGAGCCGGTCCAGCTCCCTGTTTACCGCAATGCGCAATGCCTGAAAGGTTTTGCGGGCCGGGTGGCCCTCCGCCCTTCGCACTGCCGCGGGCACCGAGCTTTTAACAATCTCCGCCAGCTGAAGGGTGGTCTCAACAGGAGCCGCCTCTCTGGCCCGGCAGATGCCCTGGGCAATGCGCCCGGCGTTTTTCTCCTCCCCATACCGCCAGAGAATCTCTGTCAGCTCTGCTTTGGTGAGGCAGTTCACCAGCTCCGCCGCCGTGGGGCCCTGCTGGCTCATGCGCATGTCCAGGGGCGCGTCATGGTGGTAAGAGAAGCCCCGGGCCTGGTCGTCCAGCTGGTGGGAGGATACGCCGATATCCAGCAGCACCCCGTCCGCCGCCTCTATGCCCG
The DNA here is from genome assembly GCF_056800975.1 of Acutalibacter sp. Lineage (NCBI taxonomy): Bacteria > Bacillati > Bacillota > Clostridia > Eubacteriales > Acutalibacteraceae > Acutalibacter > Acutalibacter sp. The sequence goes on along the minus strand of NZ_JBQISV010000056.1, from coordinate 8,571 downwards.
CTGCCTGGGCCAGCTCCTTCATCTGGCTGAAGTTGCCCTGGGCCAGGGTGTGGTTGGCAAAGCCGGCCAGCCGGCGGCCCGCCGCCTCTAAGGCGTCCGGGTCCTGGTCAATGCCCAGCAGCCGGCCTGTGCCGGCCAAACGCTCTAAAATACCCTGAGAGTGGCCGCCCCCGCCCACGGTGCCGTCAATATAAACGCACCCGGGCCGGATGTTCAGCCCCTGCATGGTCTCGCAAAACAGCACCGGCTTATGTTGAAATTCCATAGGCCCCTCCTATGTCAGAAGGCCATCAGGTTCATGGACTCCTCAATGTTCTCGCTGGTCTGACTGTCGTTATAGGCCTTCCACCGGGCGGTGTCCCAAATCTCCGCCCGCACGGCCGCGCCAATCACGGTCACATCCTTTTCCAGCCCCGCGTGGTCCCGCAGGTTTTGAGGGATGAGGATGCGCCCCTGCTTGTCCGGCTCCACCTCGGCTGCGCCGGAAAAGAAATAGCGCTGAATGCCCCGCCCCTGGGCCAGGGGCATGGCGGAGACCTTTTCTACCAGCTTCTCCCACTGGGTGTTGGAGAGTACGAACAGACAGCCGTCCAGGCCCTTGCACACATAGAAGCGGTCTCCCAGGTCCTCGCGGAATCTGGAAGGCACGGTCACCCGACCCTTGGGGTCCATGTTGTGCTGGTACTCTCCTGTCAGCATGTGCCTGTTCCTTTCCGCGGCTGCTCCGGCGATTCCCCACCGGCTCCGCACTTCTCACCGCCAAGCTGCACATTTACCCACTTTGTGCCACCCAGTAACACTATTATAGCCCAAACCGCCCCCAAAAGCAACCTCAAAATCTCAGAGGCCCCGCCCGTCTTCGGGCTCGAAGGGTTGTTCGAGGCTATTTGATGGGAACAAAAATTCCCACCACAATATCTTGTGATGGGAAAGACAACCGCCATTTTCATTTGTTATTGTTACACAAAATCTCAGTCCTAGATTTGTGAATTTCTCTGAGAGGCCTTGATATTCTGCCTGGTCTTGCGCAATTCCGTCAGGCTCTCGGAAAGGGACTCGTCTGTGCGGCGCATCAGGTCGTCCACATAGTCGTTGCTGGCCTTGCGCATCTCCTTGAACTTGGCCTGGGCCTGGGCGAGTATCTCATTGGCCCGGGCCTGGGCCTGGCGCACCACCTCCTCCTGAGAGACCAGGGCCTTGCCCCGCTCCTCGGCGGCATGGACAATGGACTCCGCCTCGCGCCTGGCCTCGGCCAGAATCTGCCCGTGGTCGGCCACAATGGCCTTGGCCTGGCCGATCTCCTTGGGGAACACGTCCCGGATATCGTCCAGAATGGCCCGAATCTCCTCGCTGTCTACCAGCACCTTGCCGGAGGACAGAGGCATCTTCCAGCCCTTGTCCAGCACGTCGTACATCTCGTCGATCAGGTCTTCGATGGTTGCTTGATTATTGCTCATACTAACCCGTTCCTTTCCCATACTCTTCCATGACTGAGCTGTCCCCTGGCAGAGGGGGGCTTTGTGGCTGAAATTCTATGACTGCCGCCTTTGTTTGACTGCAACGCAGGCGGGGGTTTTACTGGCTTCTTTATTTATATTATGGGTATATTGTGGGGGTGGCCTTTGGCGGGCGATTGGCCCGTTTAGAGATACCGCACACTGCGTTTGGCGTGGGTTCTACCGTCGGGGGCTCTTTCTTCGCAAGCTTCGCTTGCTCAGGCGGCCCCCGAGGGCAGCGGCAGCGTCCCACCCCGCCCACCCCCGACGTTTAGGGCTTTAAGGGCTTTGTCGAATGTCCGCTAAAGCGGCCATTCGATAGGGAACCCCTTACGGTGGTTCCCTACGGAAAACGTCCCACTGGGACGTTTTCCTACCCTCCTGCGTTTTGGTTAGGATTTTAAGGTCAAGGTCGCCTCCGGCGGCTTAAGAAACTTTCTGAAGAAAGTTTCTTAAGAATCTTCAAAGACTTTTTATTCGCGCACCCACCGTGTGGGGACAAATAACTTTCCGGCCCGCGATGTCGGCTCTGCCACCCATGTCACCCGCAACCGCCCTAAAAAAAGCCCCGCTGATCAGCAGCCACCCCCAAAAAAAGCCTGCTGGTTTAAACAACCCCCAAACCGCGACTACGCACCTCACTACCCCCTCCCAGTAGCGTTGGCGTGCCAACGCGCCCCGCGAACTGGGTCCAGCGTCACGCTGGGCGTCACGCTGGGCAGAGGCGGGATTGGATTTGAGCTAAGAGGCACTCTGGTACAAAATGGGAGATGTCTCCCCCAAAGCCCGCCACCTGCTTCACCATGCTGGAGCTTAAAAACATATACTCCGCGTTGGTGGAGAGAAACATGGTCTCTAGCTGAGGGTTCAGCTTTTTGTTGGTCAGCGCCTGCTGGAATTCATACTCAAAGTCCGTCAACGCCCGCAGGCCCTTTACCACCACCACCGCGCCCTTCCGCCGGGCATAGTCCGCCAGTAAACCCTCTACCCGGTCTACCTCTACGTTGCCAATGCCCTCCGCCGCGCATACCGCGCGCAGCATGTCCATGCGCTCCTCCACCGAGAAGCTGTAACGCTTGTCCGGGTTCACCGGCACCGCCACAATAATCCTGTCAAAAATCTTCCCCGCCCGGCTGATAATATCCAAATGCCCCAAGGTCACCGGGTCAAAGCTGCCGGGGCAGATGGCTGTTTTCATGTGCTGCGTCATTCTTCCGCTCCTTCAGCTGTCTCCTTCGCCCGGTAGACCGTGAGGGCCGTTCTGCCGTAGCGGTGGGTCTTTTTCAGGGCAAAGCCCCCCGCCTCCTTTGGAGGCGTCTCCTTGCTGCCGTGCTCGCAGACAATCACCCCGCCCGGGGCCATCACCCCCGCGGCCAGCTCTAAGGCCTGACCCAGCAGCCCCGCCTCATAGGGCGGGTCGAGAAAGGCCACGTCAAACCGGCCCCGCTCCCCCCGCAAATAGCTGGCAAAGTCCGACTGCGCCACCCGGGCCTGCCCGGCAAAGCCTGCGGCCTCCACATTCTTCTGTATCACCCGCACCGAGTCCCGGCTGCTGTCTACCAGCACAGCCTCCCGGGCCCCCCGGCTCAGGGCCTCCAGGCCAATCTGCCCCGACCCCGCGAACAGGTCCAGAAACCTGCGCCCCTCAATGCCGAATTGCAGGATGTTGAACAGGGCCTCTTTTACCATGTTGGTGGTGGGGCGCACCTGCTCGCCCTCCAGGGCCAGCAGCTTTTTCCCCCGCTTCGTTCCGGTTATGATTCGCATTCCTTCACCTCAACCGCTGATTCAAACGAACACTACCGGTTATTATCCCATTTTTCCCGGGATATGTCAACCTTTCGGAGAAATTTTCCCGTAATTCCGGGGATTTTTCCACACCTGTCCCACAGAAAGCCACAGAACCCCGGCTCTTTCGCCAGCCAGAGCCCCGCCGGCCCCTGCCAACGCCGCCCCAGCCCCCACAAGTCTGAACCGCTCTCCTGGTCGTTCGACGCCCCCGGAGGCCGGGCAATCATTCATTTTCCCCGCGGCACGCAGCTCTCCCCCTGTCGACCTGCCAAACAGACAGCCCCCCTCCTGGCTCCCTTACCCGTGGGCGGTCACGCTGTCTACCTGCGGCCTCTGTTTTGTGTTACGGGGCTTCCTCTGGCTGCGGCTGGGCTTCCTCACTGTAAAAAGTACCGGCATACCCTTGCCCCCGGGAGCGACAGCGGGGCAACCGTTTGCTTTCTGTGCGGCACGCAGCTCCCCCCTGTCGACCTGCCAAACAGACAGCCCCCTCCCGGCTTCCTTGCCTGTGGGCGGTCACGCTGTCTTCTGTGGCCCCCGTTTGTGTTATGGGGCTTCCTCTGGCTGCGGCTGGGCTTCCTCACCGTGAAAGTGCCGGTACACCTTTGCCGCTGCGGGCTTGGTCATGCCGGGGGCTGCGGCCAGCTCCTCTTCGGTGGCCTCTCCCACTGCCCCCACGGTGCGGAAATGCTTCAGCAGCGCCTTGGCCCGGGCAGGCCCCACCCCTTCGATGGACAGCAGCGTGCTGGAAACAGCGGACTTCTTCCGCTGCTGCCGGTGGTAGCCTATGGCGAACCGGTGCACCTCGTCCTGAATGGTGGACAGCAGCGTGAACGCCCGCCGGGTGGAGGTGATGGCGATTTCTCCCCCGGTTCGGGCAATGGCCCGGGTGCGGTGCTTGTCGTCCTTCACCAGGCCGTACAGGGGGACGTTGACGCCCATCTCCTCCAGCACCGGCTGCACAGCCGCCACATGGCCCTTGCCGCCGTCCAGCAGAATCAGGTCGGGCAGACGGCCAAAGCCTGCGCCGTCCCCCTGGGCCTGGTGGGCCCGGTACTCCCCCAGCCGCCGGCGGATGACCTCCCGCATGGAGCCGTAGTCGTCCTGCCCCTCCACGGTCTTGATTTTAAACCGGCGGTACGCGGCCTTCAGGGGCCGGCCGTTCTCAAACACCACCATGCCCGCCACGTTCTCGCCCCCCTGCAGGTTAGAGATGTCGTAGCACTCGATATAGGCCGGGGTCTTTTCCAGGCCCAGCAGCCGGCGCAGCTCGTCCAGGGCGGAGGCGTCACGGCCGGCGAGGCCGCTGCGCTGGGCCAGGGTCTCGGCGGCGTTGGAGCGGCACATCTCCACCAGCTGCCGCTGACTGCCCTTTTGGGGCACGTTGAGCCGGACTGTCCGGCCCCGCTTTTCACTGAGCCACTGAGCCACCAGCTCCTGGTCCTCCACAGGCCCGTCCAGGGTGACCACCGGGGGAATCCTGTCGCGGATGGCGTAATACTGGCGCAAAAACTCCGAGCGGCTCTCCCCGTCCGGCTGACAGCCCTCGGTGACAAAGCTCTCTCGGTCGCTGAGCTTGCCGCCGGTAAAGCGGAACACCTCAAAGGCCGTGCTCTGCTCCCCCTGGGCCAGGGCGAACACATCCTGCTCCTCCACCCGGCTGGCCACCACCTTCTGCCGCTCCTTCAGCTTGTTGATGGCGTTAATCCGGTCCCGCAGCCGGGCGGCCAGCTCAAAGTCCAGGTCCTCGGCAGCCTGCTCCATGCGCCGGGTCAGCTCCCGCACCGAGGTGCCGCTGCCCCCCTTGATGAAGTCCATGGCCTGCTGGAAGGCCTCCTGATAGTCCTTCAGGCTCACCCGGCCCCGGCAGGGGGCGCAGCACTGGTCAATATAAAAATTCAGGCAGGGCCGGGCCTTGCCAAAGTCCTGGGGGAATTTCCGGTTGCAGTCTGGCAGGCGGAAGATTTTTCGGGCCGCGTCCACGGTCTCACGGATGGACCAGAAGCTCAGGTAGGGGCCGATGTACTTGGCTCCGTCCTCCTCCTTTTGCAGCACCGCCGTCACCCGGGGCCACTCGCCGCCGCTGACCCGAATGTAGCAGTAGCCCTTGTCGTCCTTGAGAAGAATGTTATACTTGGGCTGGTGCTGCTTGATGAGGCTGCTCTCCAAAACCAGGGCCTCAAACTCGCTGTCTGTGAGAATGTACTCGAACCAGTCTACATTCGAGGTCATTTTGCGGACCTTGGCGTCGTGGTTCTTCTCTGAGCCGAAATACTGGCTGACCCGGTTCTTCAGGGCCTTGGCCTTGCCAATATATATGATTTCTCCTGTGCTGTCGTGCATAATATAGACCCCTGGGGTCAGGGGCAGCTGCATGGCTTTTTTTCGCAGCTCCTTGCGTTTTTCCTCCTGGCCGTCCATAGGCGCACCTCCATGCGGCATGTGTTTTTTGACTGGGAGACGGATGATGTTTTTGTGGCTGGGCTGACTGGCGGCTTTCGTCAGGTGGTTGGGGGCGTTATGGGGCGGCGACCTTTGGCGGGCAATTGGCCCGTGTAGAGATCCCGCACACGGCGCTTTGCGTGGGTGGCGGTTCGGTGGCTCTTTCTTCGCAAGCTTCGCTTGCTCAGGCGGCCACCGAGGGCAGCGGCAGCGTCCCACCCCGCCCGCCCCCGACGCTTAGGGATTAAGGGCTTTGTCGAATGTCCGCTTCGCGGCCATTCGATAAGAAACCCCCGGCGAGGGGTGAGCGTCTGCCGGTGGCAGACAAGCTGCGAACCGACCGAGGCGAAGCCGAGACCCCCTACCCTCCTGCGTTTTTGGGGTGTTTAAGGTCAAGAGCAAGGTCGCCTCCGGCGGCTTAAGAAACTTTCTGTAGAAAGTTTCTTAAGAATCTTCAAAGACTTTTTAGTCGCGCACCCACCTCGTGGGGACAGGCAACTTTCCGGCCCGCGATGCCGGCTCTGCCACCCATGTCACCCATGCCACCCGCAACCGCCCTAAAAAAGCCCCGCTGATTAGCAGCCACCCCCAAACCGCGACCATCAACCCAGCTGTTCGCACCCCAGTAGGGCTGGCGTGCCAGCCCGCTTCGCGAATTGGGTCCAGCGTCACGCTGGGCGTCACGCTGGGGGAAAGGAAAAGGCATCGCTAGGGGTGCGATGCCATTCATACTCTTTTCTTGAGATTTACTCCGCAAAGCCGGAGTTGACCAGCGCCACCAGCGCGTCCACCGCCTGCTGCTCGTCAGAACCGTCCGCAATAATGCGAATGGTCACCCCGCCTACAATGCCCAGGCTCAGCACGCCCAGCAGACTCTTGGCGTTAACCCTGCGCTCCTCCTTCTCCACCCAGATAGAGGACTTGAACTCGTTGGCCTTCTGAATAAAGAACGTTGCCGGACGGGCGTGAAGACCAACCTGATTCTGAACCAAAACTTCTTTTGCGCACATGTACATTCACTCTCCTACAGAATTTTTGAAATCGATGCTTGGGTTTTCGATGAACTTTCGGACTCCTTACGAAAGACTTCAAGAACCTTGGGAAAATAAGATGTTCATACCATATGCAGGCAGCCACCTGGTTCTCCCTGGGCGCGGAGCAAATGCCTCGCCTCTATGGCTTTCTAGGCTTAATTATATCACATTTCCCGCCGCCGTCAACAAGTGGAATTAAATTTCGTGCCTATGAACATAGTATAAATTTTTTCAATAAAGCAATTTGTGCACCCTGCCCAGCACGGTGGAAAGTTTTTGTCATTCTTTCAACACCACTTCTGTTTTACACACAATATATAAAACAAACGAGATTTTATATACAACATGCCGTCAATCACAGGAATCCTCGCCCGCAAACTTCACAAAAAGGTCGGGCCGGTTTTGGCGGGTCACGGCCAAGGCCTCCTGCTTTTTCCAGGCCGCAATCCTCTCGTGGTGGCCGCTGAGCAGCACCGGCGGCGCAGCCCGGCCCCGCCACACCTCCGGCCGGGTGTACTGGGGGTGCTCCAGCAGACCGGAAAAATGGCTCTCCTCCTGAAAACAGCTCTCGTCCGACAACACCCCCGGCAGCATACGGCTCACCGCGTCCGTGAGAATCATGGCCGGCAGCTCTCCCCCTGTCAGCACATAGTCCCCGATGGAGAGCTCCTCAGCCCCGTACTCGTCCAGCAGCCGCTGGTCTACCCCCTCGTAATGGCCGCACAGCAAAACCAGCCCCGGCAGAGCCGCCAGGTCCCGGGCCCGGGCCTGATTCAGCACCCGCCCCCGGGGAGACAGGTATATCACATGGGGCAGAGCCCCCAGGTGCCCGGCCAGGGCGTCCAGGCCCCGGGCAAAGGGCTCCGCCATCAGCAGCATCCCCTTGCCCCCTCCAAACACCCTGTCGTCCACCCGCCCCCGCCGGTCCGGAGAAAAATCCCGCAGCTGGTGGCAGCACACCTGCAAAAGCCCCCGCCGCCGGGCCCGGCCCACAATGCTGCTGCCCAGCGCCGGGGCAAACAGCTCAGGAAACAGGGTGAAAATGTCAATGCGCATCAGGCTTCCTCCCCGTCCCCGTCAAAAATGCCGGGAATGGGCAGCAGCTCGATCACCCCGGCCTCTATGTCGGTGCGCTTGATCATATGGGCCACTGCCGGAAAAAGATACTCCTTCTCCCCCTGCTTAATGCGGTAGACGTTGTTGGCCGGGGTGTTGACGACCTCCTCCAACACCCCATACTCCTCCCCGGTTTGGCCGTCCACAGCCCGCAGGCCGATCAGGTCCTGCAAAAAGAAGCGGCCCTCCTCCAGCCGCACCCCGTCCCGGTTCAGGTACAGCACCCGGCCCCGCAGAGCGTCCCCCTGCTCCACCGTGTCCACCCCCCGCAGACGGATGAGCAGCCGCCCCTTGTGGGGCCGGGAGCCCAGCAGCCCCGCCGGACGCTGGCCCTGGGGGTCAAAATAGAACTCCTTTACCCCCAGCAGAAATTCCGGCGAGTCGGCCCAGGGCTCCAGGCAGAGCTCGCCCCGCACCCCGTGGGTGCGCACGATTTTTCCCGCCTCCAAAAACTGCTTTTTCATGGTACAACCCCCTTAATACAGGCAAAAGGGGCTTCGCGGCCTTGCCCGCACTGCCCCTTTTTGCTTATTGGCTTCAAGATCAGTCGATCTCCACCATGATCTTTTTGTCGTTGCGGCTGGCCGCAGCCCGCATAACCACGCGGATGGCCTTGGCAATGCGTCCCTGCTTGCCAATCACCCGGCCCATGTCGTCCTCGGCCACATGAAGATGGAAAACAGTCATACCGT
>NZ_JBQISV010000055.1:0-14684 GCF_056800975.1 Acutalibacter sp. | reverse complement strand
GTTATTTCTACATTTTACAACAGAATGTGCAGGTTGACAAGGGGGGAGCCGGAGATTATAATAAACAGCGGAAAGAAAACGGACCAAAGGAGAAATGCCTATGACTTCCGCTGTGCTGCAATGTATTGCCGTGGTGACCATGCTTGTGGACCATCTGGGCTACGAGCTGTTTCCCTCTGCGGACTGGATGCGGATGATTGGCCGCTTGTCCTTTCCTATTTTTGCCTTTATGCTGGCAGAGGGCTTTGTCCATACCTCTCAGCGGAAAAAATATGTGCTGCGGCTGGCGGCGTTCGCGGTGGTCTCCGAGGTTCCTTATCAGCTGTTTGCCAGGCACGCGCTCTGGCGCATTCCCCCTTGGAGCAATATTATGTTTGCGCTGCTGCTGGCCTTTTTCGCTTTGTGGTGCGTGGAGCGGGGGAGGCTGTGGTATGCGGGGGCCGTTGCCGCGGTAGCAGCGGCCGAGGCTTTGGGCTTTATGTACGGGGGCTATGGCATTCTGCTGGCAATGGCCTTTTACATATTCCGGGAGAAGCGTTGGGCGGCTATGGCCTCGCTGGCGGCGCTGACTGTGATTCACTGTCTCTACAGCGCCAGCTGGTTTCAGGTCTGGGCCATCGGGGCGGCGGTTCCTCTGTTCTTCTACAATGGGCAGAAGGGCCAGCGGCTGCCCCGGTATTTCTGCTATGCCTTTTACCCGGTCCATACCCTGGCTATTTATGGGCTGTACCTGCTGCAAAAGGTGATTTGAATCAGTCAGAAAACCTCAATCATACAATAAAAGGGACTGCTCTCCGGCACAGGCCGGCGGGCAGTCTCTTTTTATGTATGACGGATTCCCTTGGAGAAGTCCGGCGTCTTTGCAAAGCACAGAAAGCCTTTGGGCTTCAGGGCATCTTCTTGCGTCTGTTGGAGCAGAAAATGTCACATGGAAAGGCCGGGACGGGATGCTTAGTGGAGGAATACCGCTTCCTCGCCGTCCTCGGGCGGGGCAAAGGGGTTGGGGGCCACAGGCAGATAGGCCTTGTAGAGCTCATCGTCATGATTATGGCGCAGGGCGCAGTTCTGGTCAAAGATCATGGTGGCTACATTGTCCGGGCGGCAGGGCTCCCAGTGGGGCAGGGGCGGGCAGTCGGGGTTGCCGCAGCGGGCGAAGTTCACAAAGCTCCAGGCCATCTGCTCCTCCAGCTTGTCAGACACCCCGGGCACATTGCAGATGAAGACCTTGTCGGTGTTGTGGAAGAAGAAGGGGATGTCCGCGCAGTGCCAGGCCGGGTGGCCGTCGTCCAGGGGCATATCCAGGTTGAACAGATAGCAGTAGGTGGCGGACTGGGGATGGGCCGACTTCTTTCGGGCAAAGTCCTTGCTGGCCTCCCGGCACATGGCGTCCAGGCTGAGCACATCGGTCAGGTCCTTCTCTGGGTAGCAGGCCTTGAACAGCTGGGCCACATGGTCCGCGTCGCCCTTCAGGCGCTTATGCAGCAGGGCCATGCGCTGCTCCTCGGTCAGGTCGCGCTTGTGGGGAATGCCCGGCCGGAAGGCGAACTCGCCGAAGACGCTGCCAATGATGACCGGGATGGTTTTGGCATGGTCGGTAAAGCCCACCACACGGGGGTCGCCCACATAGAATTCATTCTCCAGGGGGCCGTTGCCCACATAGTGGCCCTGCTTGGCAATCTCGGGAGCCACGGCCTTATAGGCCTCGGCCAGCTTCTCGTAGGGGATGGTTTCCAGCTCCTCCACCTGGCCGGCGGTGAGGCCCAGATGGGCCAGCATGGCCTCAATCAGGGGGCGGCTGTCCTTGTCCGGGGCAGGGCCCAGCAGGCCGTCGAACACGCCGCTCATGATGATGCCCTTGTGGAACAGGCCGTCTGCGGCGGGAATCTGCATCAGGTTAAAGACCTTTGCGCCGCCGCCGGACTGGCCGAAGATGGTCACATTGTCCGGGTCGCCGCCAAAGCCCGCAATATTGTCCCGCACCCATTCCAGAGCAGCCACCAGGTCGGCGTTGCCGGCGTTGGCGGAGTTTTTGTACTTCTCGCCATAGGGGGACAGGTCCAGATAGCCCAGGATGTTCAGCCGGTGGTTGAGAGTGACCACCACCACGTCGCCGAATTGGGAGAGGTTCTCGCCGTCGTAGGCCACCTGCTCGATGGAAGACCCGGCGGAAAAGCCGCCGCCGTGGAGCCACACCATAACCGGCTTTTTCGCGGCAGGGTCCAGAGAGGGGCTCCATATGTTCAGGTACTGACAGTTTTCATCCTTGGGCCAGTAGCGGTGGGGCACCATAATCTCGCCCGCGGCGGTCTCCGGGTCCAGCATGGGAGAGACATAGCCGTAGGAGACGGCGTCCTTTACCCCCTGCCAGGGCTGGGGGGGCTGGGGAGCCTGAAAGCGTTTGGCGTCTGCGTACTTGATGCCGTGGAAGGTGTAGGTACCGTCCACCTGAAAGCCCCGGAGCTTGCCGGCCTTGGTTTCGACAATGGGGGCGGTGGTAGAACACAGGAACTGCTTTGCCATAATAAAGGTCATCCTTTCTGAAATTTTCTGGGTATATTATACAACAAAATAGTTGACGATGCAAGGGTTATTTATCCGGTAGAATCATTTTTTGGTAAGAGAAAGGGAGGACAGTCCTGGGACGTTGAGAATTATCTGCATATAAACCGCAATCTGCATATAAAACAGACCTGTCCTGCCCCGGGGCAGGGCTTGTTCTATTTTGGGGGCAGGGGCCATACAATGGAGTAGTCAGCGAAAGGAGACGAGAAAAATGGACACTCCAGGCTTCGATTATATTGCGGCGCAGCTCCCCCTCTATCGGGACAGGCTGCTGGCGCTGCCCGCGCCGCTGAAAAGCCAGACCACCGACATCCGCCTGAAAAGCGGCCAGCCCGTGACTCTGTTTGGCCGGGAGGGCGCGGTCTATCTGAAGGAGAGCGCGGGGGCATCCCGGGAGCTGGACGCAAATCTGGCGGTGGCCGCTCCGGCGGACCTGCAGGAAATTTTTCTGCATATCTGCGGCCACTCTGTATTCAGCCACGAGAATGAGATTCGTCGGGGCTATGTGCAGCTGGCCGGAGGGGGCCGGGTCGGCCTTTGCGGCACAGCCGTGATGGAAAAGGGCAGGGTAAAGGGGATGCGGGACATCTCCTCTCTGGTGTTTCGGGTGCCCCGGGACGTGCCCCGGTGCGGGGACAGGCTTTTTCAGGCAGGGCTGGACCCGGCCCGGGGGCTGCTGATTGCCGGGGAGCCCGGCAGCGGCAAAACCACCCTGCTGCGGGACATTGCCCGCTCCCTGTCCTTGGGGCGGTTTTCTCCCAGCCGCCGGGTGGTGGTGTTGGACAGCAGGGGGGAGCTGAGCTCTGGCTTTGAGCTGGGCCCCTGCGCTGATGTGCTTAAGGGCTTTCCTAAGGGCTATGGGCTTGACATGGCCATCCGCAGCCTGTCGCCGGAGGTGCTGGTGTGCGACGAGCTGGCCCCTGAGGACCTGGGAGCGGTGCGTCAGGCGGTGTATGCCGGGGCGGGGCTGGTGGCTACGGTCCATGCCGGCCGGGAGAACGCCGCCGGCCGGCCCCTGTGCAGAAAGCTGTTGGAGACAGGGGCCTTTGCCTACCTGGCCACCCTCAGCGGACGGGCCTGCCCTTGCGCGGTCTACTCCCTGGAGGCGGTAGGATGAGGCTGCTGGGCGGGGGGCTGCTGGCGGTGAGCGGGATGCTGTGGGGGCTGGACCGGGCCAGGGGCTTGGCCCGGCGGACGGAGAGGCTGCGGGAGCTGCTGAATTTTATGCAGTTTCTCCGCACGGAAATTGCCTATTCCGCCTACCCCCTGGGCCAGCTGCTGGCAATGGGGCAGAACCTGTTCAGTCAGGCGGCTGTAAAGCGGCCCCGCTTTAAGGAGGACCCGGTGGCGGCTTTGGCGGAGGCGGGCAGGGCTCTGCTGCCCTGGGCAAAGGACCGGGTGATGTTTCAGGGCTTTGTTCAGGGCCTGGGGGCCAGCGACACCCAGGGCCAGCTGGAGCATTTGGCCCTTTACATGACCCTGACGGAGTCCAGCTTGAAGGAGGCCAGGGAGGAGATGATTCAGAAACGCCGCCTCTATCTGGCGCTGGGGACTTTTGCGGGAATTGCCGCCTGTATCCTCATTCTATAAAAATATGAATGCAGGCGGGTGGGGAGCACAGTCGTTCCCAGTCACAATAATATGCAGAAAACAGGAATGCGCAGCTTCGCCGGAAGCGGGGAATGTGCAGAAAAATCAGGCAGATACAGGGAGGACAAAGCAGTGGAAGTCGATCTCATTTTCCGAATTGCGGCTATCGGCATTATCGTGGCGGTGCTTAACCAGCTGCTGATCCGCTCGGGCCGGGAGGAGCAGGCCATGATGACCACCCTGGCCGGACTGATTGTGGTGCTGATGATGATCATCCGGGAGATCGACACCCTGTTTCAGACCATCAAGAGCGTGTTTCAGCTGTGAGCGCGGGGGTGGTTCTGGGGGCGGCTGCCTGCGCCCTGTGCGCGGCGGTTCTGGGGGCGGTGCTCAAGCGCGGCGGCAAGGAGCACGCTCTGCTGCTGTCTACAGCGGCGGCGGTGGTCATTCTGGTTTTTGTGCTGAAAAGCGCGGCTCCGCTGGTAGAGCAGCTTGCCGGGCTGGTTCCTGCCGGCAGTCTTTCCGGTCTGTGCCTGACTGTGATGCTGAAAGCAGCCGGCCTCACCATACTGGGCCAGCTGGCGGCGCACCTGTGCCGGGACGGGGGAGAGACCGCCCTGGCCTATGGGGTGGAGCTGGCGGCAAAGGCGGCGGTGCTTACGGCGGCATTACCCCTGCTGACCCGGCTGCTGGAATATCTGGGGGAAATCGTAAAGCTATGAGGATGAAGCGAATGCTTGGGGCGTTGCTGGCCCTTGGGCTGCTGCTTCTGGCTCAGCCCGCCGCTTCGGCGGAGGAGCTGGCGGAGCGGGCCGGGGTGGGAGCGCTGTATGAGTCTTTGGACAGGGAGGCCCAGCAGCTGCTGGACGGCCTGGGCGCGGGGCAGGGGATGGTGACAGAGGGAATCTCTGGCAGGGGGATGTTTGACGCCCTGTCGAAGCTGGTGCGGGAGGGGCTTGCCAGCCCCCTTAAGGCGTTGGCGGCGTTGGCGGCTATCTGCCTGCTGGCCCGGCTGTGCGGCTGCTTTGAGGAGGGGGAGCTGGGGGACACGGCCCGGCTGGCCGGGGCAGCGGCCTGTGGGCTGGTGATGGCCCCGCCGGTGCTGGGACTTCTGTCTGCCTGCGCCCGGGTGTCGGAGGGGGCGGCGGCGTTTTTGGGCGCGGCGGCGCCGGTTTATGCCGGACTGCTGGGGGCCTCTGGCAGTGTGGCCACGGGCAGCGGCTACAGCTTTTTGGCCATGCTGGCCGGGGAGGCCATTCCGGTGCTGGCGGCTGGGCTGCTGCTGCCGCTGATGCGGATTTATCTGGCGTTGGCCGCGGCGTCGGCGGTTTCGGGCTCAGGGCTGGACCGGCTGACAGCCTCGCTGTTCGCCTTTGGCAAATGGGCTTTGGTGACAGCAGTGACCATTTATGCCGGCGTTCTGTCGGTGCAGACGGCGGTGAACGGCCAGGTGGACGCTGCGGCCAACAAGGCGGCCAAGCTGGCGTTGTCCACGGGGGTGCCGATTGTGGGCGGCGCTTTGGGGGACGCTGCCGCCGCTATTCAGAACAGCGTTCAAATTGTGAAGTCAGGGGCAGGTGCCTTTGGTATGCTGGCGGCGGTGTGTCTGTTTGCCCCGGCGTTGGTGGAGTGCCTTCTGTGGTCGGCGGTGTGCGCGGCAGGGCAGACAGTGGCGGAGCTGTTGGAGCTTCGCCAGGCAGGGGCCATGCTGGGGGCCTTTGGGGGCACGGTGAAAATGATTCTGGCGGTGTTCGCCAGCCTATGCGCAGTGTGCATTGCCAGTGCGGCGGCGATTGTTTTCGTCCGGTCGGGAGGGTGACAATGGCAGAGTTTTTGTTGACTGATCGGCCTTGCACAGTCTTGAAAGCAAGTTGGCTGGGCGGGCGCGGTCTTCGGGCTCAGGGGGGCACTCTTAAGCCTCTGAATTTTGAAATATGCGGTTCAGGCGCTGGCTTCTGTGTTCGTGTTACTTATGGGGCGGCGTTTGTCTTGCGGCGGGGGGCATTGGTTATTTTTTGGCGATGCCGGGGGCCGGGACGGAAAGGAGGCAAAATGGACGGTGTGATGGAGAACGCCGGGGTGGTCTGCGGGGTGTTGGTGGCCGCGGAGCTGATTACCCGGCTGTGCCCTAAAAACAAGATGCTGGGCTTTGTCCGGTCCCTGACTGTGCTGGTGCTGCTGGCCTCTTTGGCCGCTGCCCTGGCCGGGGCCTCCTGGGGGCTGGTCTTGACTGGCGGGGGGGAGGACTGGCGCAACCCGGAGCTGGATCAATATGTGGAGGACCAATACTGTCAGGCGGCGCAGCAGCAGGGGGAGGAGTATCTTCGGGGCCTGCTGGCCGCTGCGGGAATGGAGGCGAAAAAAATCATCGTGCACATCAATATAATGGACGACAGCCGCATAGTATTTACAAAGGCCGAGCTGAGCTTCCGGTATGAGAGCGACGCCCAGCGGGCCAGGGCTCTGCTTCTGGGGGCTCTGGGGGAGGATACCGTCATAGAGGTGACTGCCGATGGAGCTGAATAAACTCTGGGAGCAGGCCCGGGCCGCCCTGAGGGACAAAAGACTCACCCGGCTGGTGTTTGTGCTGGGGCTCTGCGGGATTGTCCTCATTGGGATTTCCTCCCTGTTTCAGCCGGAGGAGGGGAGGACTGAGCCCCAGCCCCAGGCAGCGCCTGCCGCCGGGCAGTACCGTCAGCAGCTGGAGGAGGACCTGCGCCAGGTGGTAAAGGCGGTTACCGGCGAGCCGGACCCGGCGGTTATGGTGACCTTGGAGGACGACGGCCGCTGGGTGTATGCCCAGGACAAAAAGCTGCAGGACGCTGGGGAGGAGGAGTCCCATGTAGTATTGGAGGACAGCGGCGGCGCTCAGCGCGGCCTGGAGCTGACCCAGGAGCAGCCCAGGGTAAAGGGGGCGGTGATTGTCAGCCGGACGGCGGCGGACCCGGACATGCGGGAGAAGCTGGTCAACGCCGCCCGCACGGCGCTGGGCGTGCCCTCCTCCCGGGTGTGCGTGGTAGAGGGCAGGTAGGGCGTGCGCTCATCGCCGGCTGATGGGGGCATGCCCCAGACAACAACATAAACAAAGGTGGTATTGGCAATGAAAAGCAAATTTGGCAGAAAGCAACTGGTTCTGGCCTCTCTGGTGCTGGCCCTGGGGGCGGCGGTGTATCTCAACTGGCAGTTCGCGGGCACAAGCAAGCTGCCTGTGGGCACAGACACCAGCGCCTCCAGCCAGCTGGGGGCAGCGCAGCTGGTGAACAACGCCTATGTTGAGACCGTATCTGACGACCTGCAGAGCTCGGCCCCGGCCAACACCAAGGCCGGCTCGCTGGCCACCGCCCGGATGGACCGGCAGAACTCCCGGGACGAGGCCCTGGAGCTGCTTGACAGTGTGCTGGAAGACGCGGGCGCGGACAGCGAGGCCAAAAAGGCCGCGGTGGACCAGGCCTCTGCGATGGCCCAGAACATTTTGAAGGAGAGCAATGTGGAGAGCATTCTCAAGGCAAAGGGGTATCAGGAGTGCGTGGCCTATATTGCCGAGGAGCAGTGCAGCGTGGTGGTGGCCGGAGAGCTGAAGGACAGCGACGTGCTGGTGGTGCAGGAGGTGGTGATGGAGCAGACCGGGCTGTCGGCGGAAAAGATCACCATTATCGGCTCTGGACAGTAAGAACCTGGGGGCACGGGTGTGCCCGGGCCGCTCTGCTTAAAAATCGGGATGTACCGATTTGCAAGCGCGTTTACCGTTTACTATATTCACAGCGTATGGGCGGTGGTTTTCTCGCCACAGGACAGTAAATTTTCTTAACAGCCGCCAGGTTGACGGCGAAAATTTTCCGCCCTCTGAGGAAAAATTTTCGCCCCTGCGCGAGTCCCCACTATAATACAGGTTCTATAAGGAAGATGACCCGCGCTTTCCCAGAAGAAGGCGCGGGATTTTCTTAAAATTTTTTTACCTTGTTTTTCCAGGCTTGCGGCCCGGGGAGAAAAGTGGTATAATATTCTTCGTCCGCGAATTCTATGGGCGAATTCTTCCCCCTGGGGTATCTTTTTCGCGGAACCGGGCACACTTTTCTCCATAAAGGAGAGTGCGCCATGAAAAAAGTACAGACGAAAAAGAATCAGATCAAGGCCATGAAGAACGAGGAGGGAAACGGCGAGGCCCCGGAGCAGGAGGGCTTTTCGGAGCAGCAGAAGCAGATTAACGAGAGCGGCTCCGTCGTTACCCACAGCCACGGCCATACGATCCATTGCCTGACCATCATCGGCCAGATTGAGGGGCATTACATTCTGCCCTCGCAGAACAAGACCACCAAGTATGAGCATGTCATCCCCCAGATTGTCGCCGTGGAGGAGGACCCGGAGGTGGACGGCCTTTTGATGCTGCTGAACACAGTGGGCGGCGACGTGGAGGCTGGCTTGGCCCTGGCCGAGCTGGTGGCCGGCATGAAGAAGCCCACGGTGTCGCTGGTGCTGGGGGGCGGCCATTCCATCGGGGTGCCTTTGGCGGTGGCGGCCAAGCGTTCGTTTATTGCCGAGTCCGCCTCCATGACCATCCACCCGGTGCGCATGAACGGCCTGGTGCTGGGCATTCCTCAGACCCTGGAATATTTTCAGCGTATGCAGGACCGGATCACCAATTTTGTCACCCAGAACTCCAACATCGCCAAAGAGCGTTTTACCACCTTGGCCATGAACACCCAGGAGCTGGTGATGGATGTGGGCAGTGTGCTGGACGGTCCCGACGCGGTGGAGGAGGGGCTGATTGACGCGCTGGGGTCGCTGTCTGACGCGATGGACTGTTTGAACCAGATGATTGACAAGGAAAAGAAAAAGAAGGCCAAGCCCGCTGCCAGGAGAAAGCGATCCTGACCGGCGGAGCACGGCGGGCGGGAGAGGCATCCTGCGCCGCCGCTACATAAAAGGAGAAGCTATGACTATTTTTGACGCTGTCCTGCAAGGAGTGATTCAGGGGGCCACCGAGTTTCTGCCCGTGTCCAGCTCGGGGCATCTGTCCATCTCCCAGCACATGTTTGGCATTGAGCTGCCGGGCATTCTGTTTGACGTGATGCTGCACCTGGGCACGCTGATTGCCGTGGTGTTTGTGTACCGCAAGCTCATCTGGCGGCTGATCAAGGAGTTTTTCTCTCTGCTGGGGGACTTGTTTACCGGTAAGTTCCAGTGGGGGGAGATGAACGCTGACCGGCGGCTGATTTTTATGCTGGTGATTGGCCTGCTGCCGCTGTTTTTGCTGTTTTTGCCCATACCGGGCACAGACATGAAGGTGAAGGACCTGTCGGAGCGGCTGGCCTCTGACTCGGGCATTCTGGTGGAGGGCCTGGCTCTGCTGGCCACAAGCCTGCTGCTGTTTTTGGGCATATGGGCGGGCAAACGGACCGCGGCCTCCGGCCCTGCCTCAGGCCGCCACTGGGCAAAGGGGGCCTCGGCCGGCCGCAGCCAGCTGACGGTGGGGGACGCTGTCATCATTGGCATTACCCAGTGCCTGGCCGCTGTGTTTCCAGGGCTGTCCCGTTCCGGCTCTACCATGTCGGTGGGGCTGATGCGGGGGGTGACCCAGCAGGCGGCGTTGGACTACTCCTTTGTGCTGGGCATCCCCTCTATTGCGGCGGCGGCGCTGCTGTCGCTGAAGGATGTGGGCGAGGCGGGGGAGGCCATTGGGGCTCTGCCGCTGCTGGCGGGGGTAGCCACAGCGGCGGTGGTGGGCTTTTTGGCCATTCAGCTGCTGCGGTGGATTGTCACCACCAACAAGCTCAGCATTTTCGCTGTTTATACCCTGCTGGCAGGGCTGGCGGTGACAGTCATCGCCATAATAGAGCAGACCAGGGGCGTCAACCTGTTTACAGGCCTGCCCTTGTAGGCAGTCGCAGATTTTTAACATGGGGACGGGAAGGGCCTGCCCGGTCCGCCCCGTGCAGGAGCATACGAGACCGCAGTGAGGAATGGGGAGGAGTCAGCTTTGGCAGAAGAAAAAAAGCCCGCCGCGAAGAAGCCGGCGGCAAAGCGTCCCGCCGGGGGAAAGGCCCCGGCCAGGAATCAGGCTGGGGGCAGGCGTCATGCGGCCCCTGCCAGAGGAAAGACCATTAAGCCCACCGCCGAGGAGATTAGGGCCAGAAACCAGGTGCGGGCGGTGGTGCTGTTCGCCTGCGCTATTTTTCTGGGCTGTTTGGCGCTGGTGGAGGGAGACAGCCTGTGGAAGTGGGCCCACAACGCCCTGCTGGGCATTTTTGGGGGCTGGGCGGTGCTGTGGCCTGTGCTGATGATTTATGTGGCGGTGATTACCACCTTGGAGAAGCCCACCGGCTCTATTGGGGGCAAGGTGTGGCTGACGGCGGCGATTATTGTGCTGTTCTGCGCCACGGGCTTTGTGTTTGGCGGGGCGAAGATATCCGAGGGCCTGTCGCCCTTTGACTACATAGCCGCTCTTTACCGCACCAATGCCGGTGTGGGCGGCGGCGTGGTGGGGGGCCTGCTGGGCCAGCTTTTGCTGAGCGCGGCAGGGAAGACCGGGGCCCGCATCATCATTCTGCTGCTGCTTTTTGTCAGTGTGATGATTTTGACCGGGGCGACCCTGATCGGCCTGTTCCGGGCAGTGAAGAAGCCGGTGGACGCGGTGAGCGGGGGGATTCAGAACGCCCGCCAGCGTCGGGAGGAGGAGCGGATGATTCTGGAGGAGGACCGCTCCTCTCGTATTGACGTGCCCCTGGAGCCGGTGTATGCCTCGCAGCAGAGGCCTGTGGATGTGGCCTCTCTGTTCCCACCGGTGGAGCCCCGAAAGAAGAAAAAGGAGCGGAACGAAAAGCTGGACAAGCTGGAGGAGGTATTTGGCATTCAGTCTGAGCCAGCGGCGGAGGGCGCGGTTGGCGGTTCGCCTGGGGGGAAGGCCTCCGCCGCTCCTGAGCCGGAGCCAGAGCCGGAACCGGAGCCGGAGGAGCCCCAGCTGCCTGCCTCCCCGGTGGTGTCGGAGAACCCGCCCCCCAGAGAGGAGCCGGAGCCAGAGCCCACGCCTCAGGACGAGCCCCTGGACATGGAGCTCTTCACGGATGAGCCCGCGCCCCTGCCTCTGCCCAAGCCCCAGGCGCCTAACGCGTCGGCAGAGCAGATGGCCCTCTATCAGGCGGCGGAGTCCGCTCAGCTTCCCGGGGCGTACTGTCTGCCCCCGGTGACCATGCTGGCGGTGAGCCCCCAGGTGGACCATGCCAAGGAGACCGAGGAGCTGCAGAGCAACGGCAAAATTCTGGTGGACACCTTGAACAGCTTTGGTGTGTCCACAAAGATACTGGACATCTGCCGGGGGCCGGCGGTCACCCGCTATGAGATTCAGCCCGCGCCAGGGGTGAAGATCAGCAAGATCACCAATCTGTCTGATGATCTGGCCCTGAACCTGGCGGCCACCGGCGTGCGTATTGAGGCCCCCATTCCCGGCAAGGCGGCGGTGGGCATTGAGGTGCCCAACCGCTCCCGCAGCTCGGTGCGTATGCGGGACCTGATTCAGTCCAACGCCTTCCAGACCTCCAAGAGCAAGCTCTCTGTGGCTCTGGGCCGGGACATTGCAGGCCAGCCGGTTGTGGCTGACCTGGCCCGTATGCCCCACATTTTGATTGCGGGCACCACCGGGTCGGGTAAGTCGGTGTGCACCAACTCCATGATTGTCAGCATGCTCTATAAGGCCAGCCCGGACGAGGTGCGCTTTTTGATGATTGACCCCAAGGCTGTGGAGCTCACGGCCTATAACGGCCTGCCCCACCTGCTGGTGCCGGTGGTCACCGACCCCCACAAGGCCTCGGGCGCGTTGGGCTGGGCAGTGAACGAGATGATGAAGCGTTACAAAATCTTCTCTGAGTGCAATGTGCGCAACCTGCAGGGCTATAACCATCTGGCCGAGTCTCAGAACTATGAGGACGAAAACGGCCAGCCCATGCCCGCCATGCCCCAGATCGTCATATTGATTGACGAGCTGGCGGACCTGATGATGGCTGCGCCCAAGGAGGTGGAGGACGCCATCTGCCGGTTGGCCCAGCTGGCCCGGGCTGCTGGTATGCATCTGGTGGTGGCCACCCAGCGTCCCTCGGTGGACGTGGTTACGGGCTTGATCAAGGCCAATGTCCCCAGCCGGATTGCCCTGACTGTGGGCAGCGCGGTGGACTCCCGCACCATCATCGATACGGTGGGCGCGGACAAGCTGCTGGGCCAGGGGGACATGCTCTTTGCGCCGGTGGGCAGCAGCAAGCCCATTCGGGTGCAGGGCTGCTTTGTCAGCGATGAGGAGGTGGCCGCTATTGTGGAGTTTGTGAAGAAGACCAAGTCGATTGACTATGACGAGCAGGTGATTGAGGAGATTGAGCGCAACGCGGCCAATGTGGACAGCGGCAAAACCGGGGACGAGCCCACCGGTGGGGAGATGGACCCCATGATGGACGAGGCCATTAAGGTAGTGGTGGAGGCGGGCCAGGCCAGCACCTCGCTTTTGCAGCGGCGGCTGCGGCTGGGCTATGCCCGGGCCGGGCGGCTGATTGACGAGATGGAGCAGCTGGGCATTGTGGGCCCCCATGAGGGCTCTAAGCCCCGGCAGGTGCTGATGACCTATACCCAGTGGCTGGAACGCAATATGCAGAAGCCGGACGGCCCGAAGGAAGATTGATTTAAAAAAGCCAGCGGCCGCAGAGACGCGGCCGCCGGCTTTTCTGTTTTGGTTAGTGGGGCTGACGGTGCGCTTCTGTAGGGGGGTCAGCTCAGCAGCCGGACCTCTCCCTCAAACAGCGTGGCAATGCTGTGGCGGGTCTCCTGGGCCACCTTCATGAGGGCCTCATCGATGTGGAACCTTGCCCCGGGGTATGCCACGCTGAAGGTGATCCGCCCGGCGGGACGCCTGCCAGAGTCACTGTCCAAAGCGTCCAGGCTTTTTTTATACTGGCTCAGCTTCAGCTGGTTGACTGAAATGCGCATGCGCAGCTTGGCCATGCGGCCTGCTTTGGTGGGGCTGCTGGGCTGACGCTCGGTCTCCTTCAGCTGCTGCTCCAGGTCTGTGATTTCCTGGGTCAGCTGGGCTGTCTCAAAGTCCTCGATAGGCAGGCCCCCTATGTAAATGGAGGTGCGCAGCTCGGTTTTGGTGCCAATGGCGTTGGCGGCTACCTCACGGGCGGCGCGGACCCGCCCGCCCATAATGGCCCCCCGGCCGCTTTGCACATAAACGGCCCCGTCGCTGTAAACCTCGCAGCCGATGATGCACTCGCTGTGCAGGTTCTCTTTGGCATGGACGCTGCAATTTTCCAGGAATTTGGCGTAGATATCCCGGTGCGCCCGGATGACAGCCTGGTTGTTGCCCTGCACCCCTTTGGTGAGCACCAGATCGCCCCCGGCCTCAATGGTGCTGGACTCCACCACGCCGTCGACCTTGATATTGCCCATTGCCCGCACGGTGAAGCCGCTGCATACGTCCCCATGCACATGCACGTCGCCCAAAAAGTTCACACTGCCGGTAGAATAGTCCACATTGCCGTCAATTTCCATCAGGGGGTTGACATGAAAGGCCTGGCCGGTGAATTCCAGGCCTCCGGCCCGGGCGGCAATCAGCGCGCTGCCGTCCTCAGAGAGGGCGGTGTTGCGGCCCATGGGCGGCGGCACAGAGACGCCGTCCCGGGCGGTGATCTCCTGGTCAGCGACTGTGCGCCCCGGCACGCCGGGGGTGGGAGGGACGATATTGCAGATGACCTGCTTCTCCTCCACATTTCGGGAGGTGTTGGCGGCGGTGAAGTCTACCCGGTTATATTCGTCCACCTGGAATTTCTTGGTGGCCTCCCGGGGGAACAGGTCCACAATCTCCCCGTCTTTGCCGGGTATGGCGGCTTTGCCCCGGGCAATGGGGAACAGATGAAAATACCGCCCTTCCAATGTGGGGATGACTGCCAGCTGATTTTCGTCCACCCCATAGGTGACGCCCGCAGCCCGGACCGCGTTGAGCAGGTCCGCCTGATTCAGCTCTTCGCCCTTGCCCACAGGGGGCAGCAGCAGCGTCCAGGCGGTGAGCTTGTCGCTGGCGGTGTAAACCAGGGCCCGGGCGTTCAGGTCGATTTGGGGCGGCTCTGGGGGCTCGCCGCCAGGACCCGGCAGGCGGGGAGGAGGCGGCGCTGCCTCCTTCAGCCGGCGGGTGGCCTCGGCGGTCAGCAGGGCCCGCAGGCCCGGCAGCTCCCGCCGGGCCTCTTTGGGGGTGAGCAGCTTTTCCTCGCCGATATTGGCAAAGGTCACCTCTACCGAGGGCAGCCAGCCCGCCTGGTCCCGGCGCAGATTCCAAAGCTGCTGCAGGGGGTGCTCTGCCGTGAACTTCAGCAGGTAGGGGTCCTCCTCCGGCGCGATTGGCCTTTGACGCTCGGAAAGATGCAGGGGCTTCTCTGGCGCGCCCTCTCCTCTGGCACGGACCCGGGGGCCTTCCGGAAGGGGAGCGTCCCGGTTCGCGTCCTTTTTCTTTCGGGAAAAACGGAATTTTTTAAACAGCTTGACAGAAAAGAGTCTGGAAA
>NZ_JBQISV010000054.1:0-15065 GCF_056800975.1 Acutalibacter sp. | reverse complement strand
CTTCCCGAACAATCCAGCAGATGGTAGATGCGGCCCCAGAGGCTCAGGAGTGCTGCACAGATGGGTACAGCGGCTATCTCCCTGGAAAGCACATTTTCAATGTCCATAACAAAAGTGACACCTTTACAATGGAAGGCGTCAACGCTGACCTGCGGCATTATATCCCGACCTTGGCACGGCGCAGCAGGTGCTTTCCCAGAAAGCTGGAGAACCTTCAGGCCGTTCTTGCTGTTTTTGTTCGCGCTTATAACCGCTTTGGTGCGCAGAAAAGTCGTTTTCGCTCTTTGACTTCCTTTAACTCTGCCTTTAGACACTCCCCCGGCAGGCCCGCCGCTTGACAAGACCGCCTCTGTCCGCTATAATGAGAGAAAGAGAAACCTGTGACAAAGTGTAAGTAGGCCGGAGGGCTGCTCTACAGAGAGCCGCGCAGTGGTGGAAGCGCGGCGGGCGCGCCTGGCTGAATGGGCTTTTGAGGGCAGACCGAACCCCCCGGCAGCTGTACCGGGTCCGCCTACTGGACCCGGCATAACTGCCGGGTCCAGTAGGCGAGACGGAGCGGCTCTCCGTTACCAAAGCTAGCGCGTGTGGACGCGCACTGAGTGGACGCGGGAAAAGCGTCAAGCCGGGTGGTACCGCAGGAGCAGAGCTTTTGTCTCTTATGCCCCTGTCCCAGCAGAGAATTTTCTGCCGGGGCAGGGGCTTTTTGCTCCTCCCCGGACCATATGCTGAAAAAGGAGCGGAAATCCTATGGAAAACCAAGAAAAAAAGCGCATTCTAAGCATGTATCAGTGCACAGGCACCTTTACCCTGGGCAACTACCTGGGGGCCCTGCGCAACCATATCAAGCTGCAAGAACAGGGCTATGAGTGCGTCTATGCCCTGGCCGACCTTCACGCCCTCACGGTGCGCCAGGTGCCTGCCGAGCTTCGCAGATACACCAAAGAGGCCTATGCCTTTTTGCTGGCTATGGGCCTGGACACGGAGAAGACTGTGTTCTTCATCCAGAGCCAGGTGCCCCAGCACAGTCAGCTGGCCTGGATTCTCAACTGCTATACCCAGTTCGGAGAGCTCAGCCGCATGACCCAGTTTAAAGATAAGTCTGCCAAGCACGCGGACAATATCAACGCAGGGCTGTTCACCTACCCCTGTTTGATGGCCGCGGACATTCTGCTGTATCAGGCGGACTATGTCCCTGTGGGCGCGGACCAAAAGCAGCATGTGGAGATTGCCCGGGACATTGCCGAGCGCTTTAACGGCATTTACGGCGACACCTTTACTGTGCCAGAGCCCATGATCCCCCAGCACGGGGCCCGGGTCATGTCCCTGCAAAACCCCTTAAGCAAAATGTCCAAGTCCGACGAGAACCAGAACGGCAATATCTCGGTGCTGGACGATCCGGACACCATTATGCGCAAGTTCAAGCGGGCCAAAACAGACAGCGGCAGCCAGGTGCGCTTTGGCGAGGGCAAAGAGGGGGTGAACAATCTCATGGGCATTTACGCTGCTGTCACTGGCAAAAGCTATGAGGAGATTGAGCAGGAGTTTGCAGGCAAGGGCTATGGAGAGTTCAAGCCCGCAGTGGCTGAGGCGGTCATTGCCGAGCTGCGGCCCATTCAAGAGCGCTACCGGCAGATTGTGGCAGACAAGGCCTTTTTAGAGGAGGCCTACCGGGCCCAGGCCCCCCGGGCCCAGGCCATTGCCCAGCGGACCTTGCGGAAGGTCTACCGCAAGGTGGGCCTGGTGGACTGACCGGAGCATAAACAGAACCCAAAAACCAGGAGGGGAGATTGTATGGAATCATTGCGGGAATTGTACCGGATTGGCAGGGGGCCCTCCAGCTCCCACACCATGGGGCCTGGGCGGGCGGCCGAGCGCTTTCGGGCAGCATACCCAGAGGCAGACAGCTTTCAGGCAACCCTGTACGGGTCCCTGGCCAAAACCGGCAAGGGCCACCTAACAGACGTGGCTGTGCTGGAGGCCCTGGAGCCTGTGCCCACCCGGGTGCTGTTCGACACCCACACCGAGGACCTGCCCCACCCTAACACGATGGAGCTGGAGGCCTTCCGGCTGGGGGAGCGGCTGGGCTTTTGGCGGGTGTTCAGCGTGGGGGGCGGCAAAATTCAGATTGAGGGGCAAAAAGAGGCAGACCCGCCCCAGGTGTACCCCCTGCGCAGCTTCTCCGAAATTAAGGACTATTGCCGCAGCAGGGACCTCTACCTGTGGCAGTATGTGGAGGAGTGCGAGGGGCCGGGCATTTGGGACTACCTCTCAGAGGTGTGGGAGGCCATGAAGGAGGCCGTGTACCGGGGCATTCGCAAGGACGGAGAGCTGGCCGGAGGCCTGGGGGTGCAGCGCAAGGCCATGTACCTAAACCGCCAGCGGCACATGGACGAGAGCAAAGAGACCCGGGAGAACCGAAAGGTATGCGCCTATGCCTTTGCTGTCAGCGAGGAGAACGCCGGGGGCGGGGTTATTGTCACAGCCCCCACCTGCGGGGCCTGCGGGGTGCTGCCCGCTGTGATGCTCTACAAGCAGGAGCAGCAGGGCTTTTCTGACCGGCAGATGCTCAAGGGGCTGGCAGCGGCAGGGGTTGTGGGCAATGTCATCAAGGCCAATGCCTCCATCTCTGGGGCCGAGTGCGGCTGTCAGGCAGAGATTGGCAGCGCCTGCTCTATGGCTGCGGCAGGGCTGGCGGAGATTTACCACATGGACCTGGACCAGATTGAGTATGCGGCCGAGGTGGCTATGGAGCACCACCTGGGCCTGACCTGCGACCCCATTGGGGGACTGGTGCAGATTCCCTGCATTGAGCGCAACGCGGTGGCAGGCATGCGGGCCATCAATGCCCTGAGCCTGGCCAACTTTTTGACCTATACCCGCAAAATCAGCTTTGACATGGTGGTAAAAACCATGTATGAGACCGGCCGGGACCTGTTCAGCAAGTACCGGGAGACCAGCGAGGGGGGGCTGGCAAAAACATGGCGGGAGTAACCCCCAGCAGGGAGGCCCAAACGCTGACCTTTGCCAGCCGGGAGGAGCTGCGGGCCTGGCTTTCTCAAAACTGCCGGACCAGCGGCGGCGTGTGGCTGGTGTTTGGCAAGGCCGGGGGCCCAAAAACCGTAAAGGCCTCAGAGGCCCTGGAGGAGGCCCTGTGCTTTGGATGGATTGACGGGCAGATGCAGCGCCTGGACGGGAAGACCTATCAAAAATACTTCTCTCCCCGCCGGGAGAAAAGTAAGTGGTCTGAAAAGAACCGGGCCCTGGCAGAGAGCCTGGAGGACCGGGGGCTGATGACCCCCTATGGCAGAGAGAAAATAGAGCAGGCCAAGGCCAACGGCCAGTGGTATGCCCCCGGCCCTATGCAGCTAACAGAGGAGCAGGTGGACCAGGTTGCCGCTTTGCTGCAAGGCAGCGAGCCCGCCTGCACAAATTTTCTGGCCATGCCCATGTCTGTGAAAAAGACCTATGCCCGGGCATATTTTGACGCGAAAACCGAGACCGGGCGAAGCAAACGCCTGGCCTGGCTGGCGGACAGGCTGCACAAAAACCTGAGGCCCATGGAGCCGGATCAGAAAGATTAACCAGGAATCCCAGTGCCAGAAAAATTGCGCACAGCTTGCAGGGTTTGGGTTGTGTCTGCCAGCGGCGGACACAGCCCCCAGGCCCGCCTTATGCCGCGGCAGATTTCTATGAATGATATACCCCCCAGGTAAACCCGCCCCAGGGACCTACTACGAAGTGGAACGAAACTTCTGCTTTGGTGGATAAAAAATGAAATAAATGTGTGATTTACACCACCTTTCGCAGAGCAAGACATTAGCTACCCATTAGGATGAACTTACAGCTGATGTTCTGGTTCTCAGCAGCACAACTCGAAGTCCTTTCAATAAAATGGATAACCGGAAGTAGACCCCATTCAAGGTATACCCCCGATTTCCAAATATAATATGGAAGGTGAGCTAACGTGAAAAAGAAATGTATTCAGCAGAAATATATTTTTTTCTTGCTTTTCCTTATCATGATCATAATATCCATTTCCGGATGCTCAAATACAGAGAAAAAAAGTTCAAAAAAGCCCAATACCCAGGAGACTGCCGAAAGCATGGAGGAGACTACCGGACTGAGAACGGTCTCCATACTGGTGGACTTGATTGACAATGCCCCTGCTGAAGTCATTACCAAGACACTGAACAGTGTTCCTGGTTTTGGGGAGGAATTTATCTATCAGCTTGAGGTATTGCCCCCGTCTTTTAGCGCCCAGGAGCGGGACGCCGCCATTACCCGCGTACGCACGGAAATAATGGCGGGGAAGGGGCCTGATCTGTTCCTTTGTGCCCAAAAGCTTTATGGGTATAATGCTGGTCTGGATACTACGCTCTTTTTCAAATTCCCTGTGCAGGCTATGTCAAATCATCTTTTATTGCCCTTAGATGACTACATTGAAAAAGCCGGGAACATAGGCTGGGATTCATTACAGCCCGTGGTCATGGAGGCGGGCCGCAATGAAGAAGGACAGCAGATCATTCCTCTGACTTACACCTTCGAGGCAACACTATTTGACAGTTCCTACACCCCGAAGTCCCAACTTCCTATGACTTGGGAGCAAATGACGGAGGACCCAGACCCCAATATCCGGGCTGCATCAGACGGGTATCTGTACAATATCATCGGCACTCTGGTAGACTATTCACAAGATGTTCCCGTCTTTTCAGAGGAGGAACTGCTGGGATGGGTGGCAAAACAGTATGATACATGGCAAACGGTACCTGAAGAATCTCGAGATGTCCTGCGGGTTTGGATGGACCAGGGCTACTTGTCTGACCCTGATGTAAATATTTCTTTAAGCGGTGAAGAAGAGTATACCATGATACCTCCCTACAATCTATCAGGTGGGGTGACAGCAAATATCACTACATTCGCGGCCATTAACCGCAACGCTAGGTATCCAGACGAGGCCTTTTGTGTGATCAATTACCTGTTGGACCCAGAGGTGCAGCAGACCAGCGGTATTTTCCAATACTGTATGCAGGGATTGCCGGTGTATACCGGCACGGGCAACAGCGACACTCCATCAGGAAGCTGTTGGCAGATGAACGAGGCGAATTATAAGGCCATTACAGAAATACAGAAACAAATAAATGTGGCGAACTTCCCGGGGCCTGTGGATGCGAGCCTCTGGAGTATATTATGGTTTGACGAGGATGCAAGGAAGAAATCAGTTCATGAGAAGTATGTTTTGATAGAGATGTTGCTGGCAGAAAGTTAAGAATAGGATACTTACACATGAAAAGAATGCACAGCTCTGCAAATTTACGCCTGGAATCTGACAAAAAATTTACTCCAAAATCCCCATACTCAGCTTATGGGAACACGCCCTAAGAAATGTCCCGAGACCAGGGAGCCAGCGGAGCCGGGCCTGAAAAAATATTTCGTGGGCTGTTTACCTTTTGTTTACCTATAGCGTCTAATCAACAGGAACCAGCCACGGTGAGGAAAGCGGTGAGGAACATAGGGAGCACAGACAAATGGGTCCGCAAGGCGCAGAGCGGAGACAAGGAGGCCTTCGTCCGGCTGATGGAGGAGAGCCAGCTCAGTATGTACCGCACGGCAAAGGCCATTCTTCACAACGAGGCCGACGTGGAGGACGCGGTGCAGGAGGCCCTGTGCCGGGCCTTTTACAAGCTGCACACCCTGCGCCAGCCCAAGTTTTTTAAAACCTGGCTGACCCGGGTGGTTATTAACTGCTGCTATGACCTGCTGCGCCAGCAAAAGGGGCTGCTGCCCCTGGAGGTGGTGCCTGAGGAGAGCGAGAGCGACGACCGGGACACCCCGCTGGACGTGCAGCGGGTGCTGGCGGAGCTCTCGGAGAACGACCGGCTCATCCTCACCCTGTACTACCTGAACGATTTGCCGGTAAAGGAGATTGCCCGCATGCTCTCCATCACCGAGGGCGCGGCTAAAATGCGGCTTTCACACGGAAGGAAGAAGTTCCGGGAGACCTACGGGGACCGGGAACAGGAGGTGGAATCATGGCAGCGAAAATGAAGCATGCCCGGCACAGCGGCAGTCCCTCCCCCCGGCCTGCCCCCCCCCCCAAGGCGCCCCGCCCCCTGGGGAGCCGCCGGGGCCAGCGGGCCTTTCGGGAGCAGCTGGCCCGGGAGTATGGGGTAGAGCAGCCGCCCAAGGCCTTTCAGCAGCGCTTTGAGCAGACCCTGCTTCAGCTGCCAGACCAGGTGCCTGTGCGGCCCAGGCCGGTGTATTACCTGCTGCGGCGCACAGCAGCGGCAGCGGCGGCCTTGGTTGTCACCTTTGCAGCGTTGTTGGGGGTAAACACCACCTATCCCCAGCTGACAGAGGCCCTGCCCGGGCTGGGGCCGGTGTTCCGGGCAGTCAACGGCAGCGAGGCGGAGCCCAGCCCTTCCCCTGAGCCCCTTCGGGAGTTTCAGCCTGTGACCCTGGGAAGCACAGGGGACTTCCCCTGCCTTATGCAGGTGGAGGACGCCTGGTGCGACGGCAGAACCCTACAGCTGAAGCTGTCCATAGAAAAGAGCCCCAAGCTGTTTGTCTCCATGGGCTACAGCGAGGAGGAGGCGGAATTTCTGTGGGAGGAGGGCTATGGGCTGCAGGCAACCGCCTTCTCGGCAGGAATAGAGACGGACGGCTTTGGGTCCCAGGTCTTTCCGGATTACTCCATGGAGCTGTCGGCAGGAGGAGAGAGCTGGACAGGAACAGGAGAGCTGTCTCCATTTACAGACAACGGCCAGGGCCGTTTGCAGGCCACCTGGCAGGTGGAGCTGGACGAGAACCAGGTCCAGACAGAGGAGCTGCGGGTCACCTTTGCCCTGAAGACCCTCTCTCTGGTCCGCCAGCAATATGAAATGGAACCTTACCCAGAATACACCTGGCAGGCCGGGTTTGAGACAAAGCTGGCCGTGCCGGTGGACCAGTCCAAAAACCGGGTATTCACCAGTCAGATGACAGACAATGGGGCAGCGCTGCTGCAGGTGGACTACAGCCCCAGCCGGGTGGATGTGGAGCTGGAGACCCCGGACATGGGATATCTGGGGGACCTGCTGC
The DNA here is from genome assembly GCF_056800975.1 of Acutalibacter sp. NCBI lineage: Bacteria > Bacillati > Bacillota > Clostridia > Eubacteriales > Acutalibacteraceae > Acutalibacter > Acutalibacter sp. The sequence goes on along the minus strand of NZ_JBQISV010000054.1, from coordinate 7,988 downwards.
TGGAATTTCCCGGATATGGCGAAAAAGACCCCTTGGGCTCCTTTGCCCGGCTTGAGGGTCAATTCCGCGCCGCAGACGGCAGCGGCATAGCGGGCTTCTCCTATGAGCTGGTAAGCCGGGAGGAGCTGGAGGGCTCAAACGGTGCCCGCCGGATGCGGTTCTCCTTCTTCAACGCATATATGCAGGAGGACTGCCGGGGACCCCTGGTGCTGACTGTGACCGAAACGCCCCTGTGGCCCTCCCGGGTGGTGGCGGAGTTCACCATTGACCTAGACACCGGGAGCATTGCCCCCAGCGAGAGCTACCTAAACCAGGGGTTGGAACGGGCGGACACATCCAGGGAATCCTACCCCCTGGATGCAGACTGCTTTACCAACGGCTTTCTGGCTGTCAACGTCAGCCATAGCCAAGAGGATTATATAGGGGCAGCCGTCACCCTGGCGGCAGAGGCCTGGCTGGAGCCAGGGCGGGTCCTGGTTCTCAACGGGTATTCCCAGGGGGCTCTCATGCAGAGCTTTATGGCAGTAACAGGGGAAGATCCTGTGGCGGACGAGAGGGGCTCCTACCAGCAGTGGGAGGCCGTTACACCCAGCTGGGGTGAGGTGCATACCATGCTGGGCTTTCAGCTGTACCCGCCGGGGAATATGAATGGGACAGAGGGGGGATTTTGGTCAGGGTATGACCGGCTGGAGCTGGTGGACGGCAACACAGGCAAGGTGCTGATTGAGGACCTGGGGCAGGCCCATGAGCAGGCAGTGGCAGCGCTCACCGGCCAGACCTCAGAAGAAGCCGCCTCCTCAGCCGGAGAGGAGGCGGCACCCCCAATGGACGGACAGGCGGAAACCGCCATAGACGCCTAACGCGGTCCCTTGACCTCGGGATCAGCGCCCAGCCCTCTGGCAGCGCCCAGCCCTCTGACAGTGCCCAGCCCTCTGGCAGCGCCCGAGCCTCCGGTAGTACCCCGGGCCTCTGACAGTGCCTGAGCGTTCCTCTTGTGGGCTTGACTGGCAGAGGCGGCTCCCCTCCCATAAACATGGTTTTACATCTGCCCGGCTGACAGAAAAAAGCGCCCCCTTCCACGCAAGCGCACACGGTGGAAGGGGGCCGCTTTTTTTATTGTGGCCTGGGGCCCGACTGAGGCGCAAAGCCGGGTTTGGGAAAAGACTGGCCCCGCCGGTAGGCCCGGTTAGTTGGCAGCTTGTCTCCTGCTGGCAGACGCTCGCCCCACACTCCGCCGGGGGTCTGCATCGGCCCAGTCTTTGCCCTGGAACCGCCTCTCTCCCTGTCAAACTGCCGGGCAATCGTAGGGAGGGCTTTTCTGTTCGGGGCTCTGCCCGGCAGGCCCGGGGGGCGGGGTCTGCATCAGCCCAGTCTTTACCCTGGAACCGTCTCTCTCTCCCTGTCAGACTGCCGGGCAATCGTAGGGGGCTTTTCTGTTCGGGGCTTTGTCCGGCAGGCCGGGGAGCGGGTCTGCATCGGCCCAGTCTTTGCCCCGGAACCGCGCCTCTCCCTGTCAAACTGCCGGGCAAGGGTCTTTTCTGTTCGAGGCTCTGTCCAGCAGGCCTGGGGGCAATTTGGGACGCTCTATATGGCCACCCGTTCGCCCCCCGCCTTGTCAAACAGCTCCCGAATCTCCGCCAGCAGCCCTTGATACGCCTCCCCGGCCAGCGCCCCGCTGTGGAACAGCCGCCGGGCGCAGCGCTGGGCCTCCCGTAGCAGCTCTACATCCGTGGCCATGTCCGCAATTTTCATCTGGGGCAGGCCGTGCTGTCTTTGGCCGAAAAAGTCGCCTGGCCCCCGCAGCTTCAGGTCTGCGTCCGCTATGGCAAAGCCGTCCCGGGTGCTTTTGAACAGCCTAAGCCGCTCCACGGTCTCCGGCCCGCCGCTGCCGCAGATGAGAATGCAGGTGGACTTGTGCTTGCCCCGGCCAATGCGCCCCCGCAGCTGGTGGAGCTGAGAGAGCCCATACCGCTCTGCGTTCTCAATAAGCATAATGGCCGCATTGGGCACGTCTACCCCCACCTCTACCACCGTGGTGGCCACCAGCAGGCGGGTGCGGCCAGCGGCAAAGTCCCCCATAACCTGCTCTTTTTCGGCTGGCTTCATTTTGCCGTGGAGCACCCCCACCTCTATCCCCGGAAAGGCGGCGCGGACTGTTTCCCCGTAGGAGGCCACGCTCATCATGCCGCTGCCGTCCTCCTCAATCAGGGGGCAGATGAGATACCCCTGCCGCCCCTGGTCCAGGTGCTTTTGAATGTAGCCATAGGCCCGCTGCCGCTTGCCCGGGTCAATGAGATAGGTCTCAATCTCCTGGCGGCCTGGGGGCAGTTCGTCCAGCACCGACACCTCCATGTCCCCATAGGCCATAAGGGCCAGAGTGCGGGGAATGGGCGTGGCGCTCATGACCAGCAGATGGGGGGAAGCCCCCTTCTGGGTCAGGGCCACCCGCTGGTTAACGCCGAACCGATGCTGCTCGTCGGTAATCACCAGCCCCAGGCCCTGAAAACGGACCTTTTCGCTGATGAGAGAATGGGTGCCAATGGCCAGGTCAATCTCCCCTGCTGCCAGCTGCTCTAGCAGCCGCTTGTGTTCGGCGGGCTTGACACTGCCAGTGAGCAGGGCGCAGCGCACCCCCGCGGGCTCCAGCAGAGCAGAGAGGGACTGGTGGTGCTGGGCCGCCAGAATCTCGGTGGGGGCCATGAGCGCCGCCTGCCAGCCGGAGCGGATGACTGCCCAGCAGAGGGCCGCCGCCACCGCGGTTTTGCCGCTGCCCACATCCCCCTGCACCAGCCGGTTCATGGGAGAGGGACCGGCCATGTCGGCAATGCCCTGGGCAATGGCCCGCTGCTGGGCCCCAGTGAGCCGGAAGGGCAGAAGCCTGGCAAAGTCCTCAGGAAACCGGTCCGGGATGGGGTGCAGGTTCTCCTCACGCCGGCCGCTTTTAATTTGCATCAGCCCCAGCTGCAGCACCAAAAACTCCTCAAACACCAGCCGCCGCCGGGCAATGTCCAGATCCTCCATAGACCGGGGAAAGTGGACGTTTTCCAGGGCATAGCTCAGGTGGCAGAGCTGATATTCCTCCCGCAGCCCTGGGGGCAGAGGGTCCTCCAGGGTCTCTGGCAGCTGGGCAAGGGCGTTTTTCACTGCCTGGGCAATCACCCGGGAGGAGAGCCCCTGGGTAGAGGGATAGACCGGCACAAAGCCCTGGGCCTTTCCCTCCTCTACAAAGTCCGGGGCAGTCATGGCGCAGGCAGAGCGGCCTCTGGTCAGCCTGCCCCGAAACAGATAGGTATGCCCTGGCAAAAGCAGACGGGGGATATACCGGTTGTTGAAAAAGGTGAGCCGCAAAACAGACTGGCCGTCATCTGCCGCAGCGTGAATGACCAGGCGGTTGCCCTTAACGCGGGTGACAGTGGGGGCCCCGGTAATCTGGGCGCGCACCACACACAGCTGGTCTGCCGGGGCTTCGGCAATGGCGAGGGGGCTGGACCAGTCCCGGTAGTCCCGGGGATAGAGGCGCAGCAGGCCCCCCAGGCTGTGGACGCCCAGCTTTTGAAAGAGCTTGGCCCGCTGGGCGCCCACGCCCTTTAGGGCAGAGATGCTGGTGTGAAAACAGGAGGACAAGAATGTCACCTCGCAAACAGAAATCCATTTGATTATACAATGGGGGCCTGGGGATGTCAAGTTGGGGGGAGGAGCGGGAGTGTCATGCCGCGCATTTTATTTGATTTACGTCCAGGATGCCTTGTAGAGGCAGAGCTGCGCGTCCGCCCGTCTCTCCCTTCCACAGAGTGGGTGGATGATATCCAGTTCTGCATTAAAATCCGCGAAAGGGACACTCCCAGGGCATGAAAGGAAGTCGAAAGCAGAGAAGAAAACAGCAGCGCCAGCAGGGCGGAGCTACTGCGCTTTTTTATGCTATAAAGGGATGGCTGGCAGGAACAGCCTGAAAGGTCTCCAGCTTTTTGGGGAGAACACCTGCCGTGACGCGGGCCATACACAGCCCCTCTCTACCGGGAACCCTACGGCGGGGACATGGAATATAATATTACTGTGGACCGGGTAAGGCTGGCCTGAGCCAACAAACGGCACGAAGGATGGGAGGTGTGGCCCGTGGATGAGAGATGTCCCTCTGACCCCCAGGGGGAGTGCCTGGGGCTGATTAAGGCCCGGGAGCTGGAAGGGGACTTGGGGGAGCTGAAAGAGGCGTTCAACGAGCTGCGGCGGCAGAATTCCCACAGGCATGGACAAATCTTCGACCAAATCCATATACTGGAAAAGGGCGATCTGGCGCGAAGCCTGCAATATGACAGCATTATGAGCACCCTCAAGAGTTTGGCTGAGTCTATTGACCTGCTGGGCAAGCGCCTGTCTGAGCTTGAGATGAAGCCCGCCCGGCGCTGGGAGGACGTGGTCAAGCAGCTTTTGGGCATGGCGGTGGCGGCGCTGGGAGCCTTTTTGTTGGGAAAATTTGGGCTGTAGCAGCCCTGAGAGGGAGATGCCTTTACCATGCTGAACTGGAAGGTTCGTATCAAGAACAAGGCTTTTTGGCTGGCCCTGGTGCCTGCCCTGCTTCTGCTGGTTCAGGCAGGGGCGGCGGTGGTGGGCGTTGCCATTGACTGGGGAGAGCTGGGCAACCGGCTTCTCGCTTTAATCAACGCTGTCTTTGCGCTGCTGTCCGTGCTGGGGGTGGTTAACGACCCCACCACCCAGGGGCTCGCGGACAGCTCGCTTGCCATGACCTATCAAAAGCCCAAGCAGACCGGCCAGGCTCTGCCGCCGGAGGAGAGCCTGGGGGCCGAAGACCATGACCGGTCGAAGGAGGGGTGAGAATGGTAGCTGTCCGCAAAAATTGGGTCGACCCTGACCGGTACGGCCTTAAGTGCCCCTACCCCATGAGGCCCACCCGTATTGTGGTGCACAACACGGGCAACGATACCTCCGCCGAAAATGAGGTAGCCTACATGATTCGTAATGACAGTGAGGTGGGCTTTCACGCGGCAGTAGACGATGTGGAGATTGTTCAGGGCATTCCCTTTGACCGCAACGCCTGGGCCTGCGGCGACGGCAACGGCAAGGGCAACCGGGAGGGCATCCATATTGAGATTTGCTACTCCAGGTCTGGGGGGGCAAGGTTCATTCAGGCGGAGCAGAACGCTGCCCGGTACATTGCCAGCCTGCTTAAGGAGTATGGCTGGGGCCTGGAACAGGTCACCAAGCACCAGGACTACAACGGCAAATACTGCCCCCACCGAACCCTAGACATGGGCTGGGCGCGTTTTTTGAATATGGTTGAGAATTTCTGGAAGGAGGACGAGCAGATGAGCGGGGAGGAGTTCTACCAGCTGTTTAAAGAGAGCATGGAACGGTATGCCCAGGAGCTGGCTCAAAAACCCGTTGCCGGTTGGGCCGAGAAGCCGGTTGCCCAGATGGAGGCAGAGGGGTTGATGAGCCGGGACGCAGAGGGCAGCCTTCGGCCTCAGAGCTTTGCTACCCGGCAGGAGGTGGCGGTGATTGCGGCGGGGCTTTTAGAGCGGGGGGAGGAGTAGAGAAAACAAGGGTGCTGCGCTGCGGGCAAGCCCCTCCCCCTCGATGAGCTTGATTGGGAGGCCTGGGCTTTGCTGTCCATGTGCCGGGCTCCAGGCCTGCCCGCGGAGGACTTATAAAAGAGGCCCCGGCTTTCTCTTTGGAGGAGCCGGGGCTTTTTTAACTTCAAACTAACCCAATTTACAGGGACCGGCTACTTCAAGCCTCAACAATCAAAGAAAAAATCCCCAGGAACCACAAAATTCCTAGGACTTCCTTAGCCTTACCGTGCTTAAAAGATGCCGCCTGCTCGCGGGCAAAAAAACTTCGCGCACCCACCAATACGGGTGCGCGAATCGGGTGCAGCGTCACGCTGCTGGTGGGCGCTAACGGACTTGAACCGCTGACCCCCTGCACGTCAAGCACTCCGGGCCAGTACACGCCTACACAAAATCCCGCATAAAATCTAGCTTTTTCGGCTCTCCCGGCACAGGCGGGAATGGGGATTTTCAACCGCTGGGTAGTCAAAAAGTAGTCAAATGCAGAACAGGACGAGAGGGAAATTTTCAAATTTTTGAATTTCCCTCTTGACATTTGTTGCTACATAAGCTATTATACCTTTTGTAGCAACGAAAGTGAGGTGAATCCGTGGCTACATCAAAGATGGGCCGCCCAACCGATAGTCCAAAAGATTATATGCTTCGCGTTCGGATGGATGAAAAGACACTTAAAAAGCTAGATGAGTGTGCTTCCATTATGGAAACAAGCAGAAGTCATGCAGTACGCATAGCAATTAATCGTCTAGAGGAATATGTGAAAGAGGCATGGGGGCCAAAACAATAACAGAACCGCCTGACACTCTCCAAAGCCCAGACGGTTCCCAAACAAGAACACACCAAAGATGTGCTAAATCATTATAGCACCCTCTTTGGTGGAAATCAAGGAGGAAATTCCATGTCAGCAATCGAAAAAATTGAGAAGTACATTGAGAATACAGGGAAAATATCTGGGAGCTATAGTATGCGGATGTGCGAAACGTATGAAATGATTCGTATGGCCTCAGAAACACCCGTTGAAGCGCTTTTACTTGCCTTTCAATATGGCCAGGCTAAAGGCTACCGCGCGGCTAAAGCGGAGGTAAGAAAAAAACGAAGCACATACCTCTTACTGAAGCGAAAGAGCTGGAAGCCGTGGCACAGATTCGCGCCATACTGGCCGACTTAGGCCCCAGCGGTTACCTGACCTTTACCCTGGCCGGTGTGCTGGAATTGGCCGAGGAGAACATCAAAGACGACCTGCTGCGTAACCCTATGGACCGAATACACCAGCTAGAGGAAAAGCTGACGGCCTTACAGGAGACCAGGAACGAGGCGCAGCATGAGTGATTTTCAGATTTTCAACAACCCCGAGTTCGGGGAAATCCGTACCATCCAGAAGGATGGCGAGCCTTGGTTCGTTGGCAAGGATGTTGCCGCCGCTCTGGGGTATAAGGACACTGTTAACGCCCTGAAATCCAAAGTTGACGATGAGGACAAAGGGGGGTGGCAAATCACCACCCCCTCCGGCCCCCAGGATATGACCATCATCAGCGAAAGCGGCCTGTACTGCCTTATCTTCTCCAGCAAGCTGGAAAAGGCCAAGCGGTTTAAGCGGTGGGTGACTGCCGAGGTGCTGCCCTCCATCCGCAAATCTGGCAGCTACACCATGAACCAGTACCCGCCCGCCGTAACGCCTAATGGCTTATCAAGGCTCATCGGGAAATATGAGAAAATCATGGAGCGGATGAATTGCACTCCCGCCGAAATTGCAAACATGGCCCAGCACTTTTGCATGGTGTGGAATGTCTCGCCGCCAGAGCTCCCCACCCGTCATTTGCCTGAGCAGTTAAGCCTTTACGACCAGCCCGCTTTATATCGCCCCGACTAGCGCGATTCACACCCATCACTGCACGAATAGAAACCCGGGACTATCGGATATACCGATAGTCCCTATTATTATCCCGCCGGAAAGGGGATTTGTCAAACCGGCAGGACGGCCAAAGTTTCCGGCAAAGGTTTGTGCGTCTTAGACGCTTGTTTTCCGGGCCGCGACGTGGTAATATTAAGCCACAGCAAACCGGCCGGAGAGCAAGTAAACCTATGGAGGCGTAGGAATGGGTATACATCAAGGGTATAACTTCCAGCGGATATATGAGGCTTATCTCATGTGGTTTCACGACAAAGCACGGCCTTCCGCAGTTCCAAAGGGCAAGGAGGATCTCCTGCAATACCAAAGCGGACATGAGGATGTATATGAGGATGCGGGCGTCCTGCTAAACCGAATGTTCTTTGTCATCCCGCTGCTCCCCTCTGAGAGCAAATCCGGCCAATTCGAGCTTTTTCAATTTTCGGAGCTCAACCTAATGAAGAAGGACATAAAGTCCGATGATACAGAGGAAGTTATCTCTGTAGAGTACACAAAGC
>NZ_JBQISV010000053.1:0-15122 GCF_056800975.1 Acutalibacter sp. | reverse complement strand
GTAATTGGCCAGCTTGTATGCCTGCATTTGCAGGTAGTCTTTCACATCCAGATACTCCAGCCCCTCCAGACCCTCAAAGGACAGGTCCAGAATGCTGTCGTTCTCCGCGTAGTTGTGGACGAAATCCTCCCAGTACACGTCAGCCAAAAGATTCAGCACCATCTTGGGGTCTGTATGGTACAACGCCGCCCGGGGGGAGCAGGAGACCCGGTATTCTGTGGATATCTTCAGGTCGGACTCCTGGGTCACATCCAGTTTTTCCGCGTCCAGGGGCGTAGACAACGCCAGCAGCCCGGAAAGCTGGTCTACTGAGATTTGCAGCTGCCCCCGCTGGATGACCTGCTCCAGAACATGGTCGGAAAGGATATTGGACTCGTTGAACCGGGTAACGTTTGGGTTTTGTCCCCGGGCAGCCTCCTCATAGTTAAACACCATCATCATGTCCGGCGACCAGCAGCCTGCCGCCGTCTGCGCTGAAAAGTATATTGCCACAAACAACGCCCCACAGACCGCCAGCTTTCGCCAGGCTCCTTTTGCCCGGCCCAATGTCCCCCGCAGCCCAAGAACAGGCAGCTTGGATTTAATCTGAAAAAAGCGCCAGCCCAGAACCATGTAGGCTATTACCACACACAGGATCAGGGCGGGGCCAACCATTCCTACCAATAACATTCCGCTATCGCTCCTTTTATTTGGGTTATGAGAGGTCCGTGTCCTGCCGGCCGTTTATATCGATTACCGCCAGTTCGGGCCGGTTGTTGATCCGGGGGAACCCATTGTGGCCGCCCATGCCCCGGGAAACAAACACCGTGCTGTTGGCAAGCTGGTACATTCCCCCGCTGTATTTGGGGAAAAACCCGGTGTCCACATGATATAGCCCGCCAACCCCTGGAAGGCGCGCCTGCCCCCCATGATAATGGCCGCAAATGCCTAAATCTACCCTTGCGTCCGCCAGCGCGTCATAGTACAGACTGGGGTAATGGGAGATCAGCAGCTTAAAAGCCGGGCTTTTTTCATACTCCGCAAAGAAGGCCGCGCCGTATTCCTCATACCCTTCCGGGGCTGTGGTCAAGCCGCCGATCAAAAATGAGGTTTTATGGATGACCGCCTCCTCCGCCCGGTTGACCAGCACATGAACGCCCAGCTGGGAAAGCTGGCTCTCAAGGGGGACGCCCTGCTCATACATCAGATTGCTCTCGTGGTTGCCCGGGCTGTAATAGACCGGAGCAATCCCCACCAGTTTTTCGCAAAGGCTCAGCACCACATCCAAGCTGCCCTCGTCCGCGTTCACCATGTCTCCGGCAATGGCGATGATATCCGGCTCCAACACCTGAATCTGTTCTACCAGTTCCGCGTTTTCCGGGCCGAATTCCCGGTTATGCAGGTCTGACAGAACCACCGTCCGCACCGTTTCTCCCGCCGCAATTTTGGGCGAATACACATGGTAGAAGGTCGCCTCCAATTCCTCGGAGAAGAGTGCGCCGCCCCCCAAGAGCAGGCCCGCGGCCAGCGCTGCCAGAAAAACAGCCAGCCGCCCCGCCGGAGGTATCCGGCGGGGCCTGGCGTGGCTGGCCTGCTGTTTCTCTTTCCTTCTCATCTTTCCAGCCTCCTTGCTGTTTTTAGCCGCATATTATAGCCCCTCTCTGCGAAAAACCACCCTGGCTGTCTGAAAAATCAGTTTCCAGTCCAGCAGCCAGCTCTGCTCCCGTATGTAGCGCAAGTCCAATTCCACCCAGGCGTCAAAAGTCAGGCTGTTACGGGCGGGGTTTACCCGCCAGATGCAGGTGAGCCCTGGCGTAACCGTCAGCCGCTGCCATTGATATAGCGTGTACTGGGCAACCTCCCGGGGCAATGGGGGGCGCGGGCCAACAATGGACATATCCCCCTTGAGGATGTTCACCAGCTGGGGCAGCTCATCCAGCCCAGTGGCGCGCAGAAAACGCCCCAAACGGGTGATTCTGGGGTCGCCCCGGATTATAAACACGGGGCCCGTCATTTGGTTATAGGGCAGCAATTTTTCCAGGTGGCTCTCCGCATCCACACACATGGTCCGGAATTTATACAGGCGGAACTTTTTCCCGCCCCGGCCGCAGCGCAGCTGCGAAAGGATCGGCGGCCCGTGGGGGTCGTCGACCACCACGGCCAGGGCAATCAGAACCATCAATGGGGAGAGCAGTACCAAAGCCAATGCGGACAGCGCCATATCCTGGGCCCTTTTCACCCACAAATAAACCCGTCTTTGCCAGCCTCGTGAAATACGGCGGGCAGACAGGCTCATTCCATACTCAATGCCCAAAGCCCTCTCCAAATCTTTAATCTCCATTGCGTCCACATCCCGTTTCGTATCCAGCGGCAAAACGTTTCTGTTTCTTCTGTACCTCGCTTAAAAATCTGTCGTGCAGCTCCGCCTCGCCCTGTTTTCGGGCTCTGACGGCTTCTTCAAAGTCGCAATAGCTGCCCAGATAGTAGCGTTTGCCCTTGAAGCAGATTGTCGCCCTCCATTTTCCCTTTGCGGCCCACCAGTCCACGCCCGGCACGCCGCTGGTATTGTTCTTCCGGGCTATTTTGGCGGCGCGAAGCATATCCGGCTGGTGCCGTCCACATAGACCGGCCCCCTTTCCATGCAGCCGCAGCTTTTGGTATGGCCGCTGCGCAGTTGGGTTGTTTTCACGATGGCCTGGCGGCCGCAGTCGCAGAGGCAGCGCCAGGCGGTGCGTTCGCCAATGTTCTCCGCTGGCCCCAGCACGGTCAGCTTGCCATAACGATGGCCTGTCAGGTCTAGCTTTTGCCTGGAATGACTCATTGTCAACCCTCGCTTTCTGTAACAAACTCTACCTTTTAATATGTAAGGACATTGCTGCGGGAGGAGGAAATTATTTGACAAATAGGAGGCATATATCATAAAATGGGGTTGCAATTTCATCCATTTTGTTTTAAAATAATAAGTAGAGTGAGAACTATCAAAAAGTAGACCTTTTGAAGGGAGCCCAGGCCACCGGGACGGGGGGAGCAGGAACGCCCCAGTTTGGCGGGCGATTTGACGTTGCGTTACGAAAGGTGCGAGGTCATTTATAGAGATATCTGTCCGCCAGTGGTTTTCTCCGCACCTGCCGCTGGTATTTCACCAGGGCTTCGACCTGGCTGTCCCCCGTTTTTGCGCTGTATGACCCGCACTTTCAAAACTTCAGGGGCGGGACTGCAACGCCCGAAACCCTTGGTTTATCTCGCTTTTGTGCTGGCCGGTATATACTTTGGTCAAGACGGAGGCGTACCCGGGGACAGCGGAAAATCGGGCAACAAGAGGGTATCCAGAGGCATAAACAGGGATGATGGGGCCGTCTATGGGAGAGCAGCCCTTCCGTTTTTAGAAAAAAAGTCCAGGAGGCGTCAAAACTCTCCTGGACTTTTCATGATTCTACCGTTTGGCCGGATATGGTTATGTGGTTTGGAAACAAGGCTCCTGCAAAGGGCGCTGCCCTTGGGAGCTTTGTTCATTTCCGTCCTTTTCATCCGCAATAGCGTTCAGCCGGCCGCCGCTTCTCCTGCTGTCAGGACAACTGGCGTGGGGGCTGCAAGAGGCAGGGGGCTACCCCCACCGGGGGGAACTGCTCCTTCCCCCTGTCAGGCGTGGGTGTTCAGCAGCAAAATGGGCTCGGTTTTCAGGCTTCTGTTTACCAGGGCCAGGGCCAGAGCCCCCACCAGCCCTGTCAACACCAGGGAAGCCCCCAGGCAGACCCACCAGGGCACCGGCGCCTGCAGCCGGTCGGCTTGGTTGCCGGCCACGTCCCACATGGCCCAGGGGCTGTATTTGGCGCTGAAATCATAAATGCCCCCCAGCCCCCAGTCCATCGACTGGGCCGCAGGCTCCTCTTCCTCCTGCTGAACCTGTGCGGCCGCTGCCTCAGCCTGGTTCAGCATAACGCCTGCGGCTGTGCTGCCCAGCAGCGCCGCGCACAGGGTGACTGTCATGACCCCTGCCAGCAGCGACGCCCGGCATTGGCGGTTTGACAGCCCCAGGCTGCGCTCCATGGCGGTCCGCTTCTTTTCCAGCACAATGAAGAAGTACATCAGCAGGGCCACAATCGCCGCCGCTGCCAGAAGCCCCACCAAAAACAGCAGAAACGCTGTCTGCTGGGCCTCCCGCAGGCTGTCCATGGCCCGGCTGTAGCCCATATCGTCAAACTCCAGTACCACCCGGGCGGCAACCTCGGGGATGGCGGCGTTCATCTTCTCTACAAAGCTGCCGGCAGCGCCGTTGGGAATCTGGAAGCTGGCATTGCCCCTATTCATGGGGCCGTAGTAAATCACATGCTCTTCGTCAGAGGCCTGCACCGACTGGGCGGGGATGATGAACATGTCCCCATAGGCCAGCTCTTCCGTCCCATATCTGGGCTCGAAAACGCCTATCACTTCGTACTCCTCCTCCCAGAAGGGCTGCAAAATCTGGCCCTCGCTGTCCAGCAGGCTGGTCCCCTGGGGAAGCTGGAAGCCGGTCCAGCCCATGACCCGGTAGCTGTTCTGGCTATAGCCGTACATGCTGGCCAGCAGCGAGAGCTTGACGGTTTTGCCCTCCCACAGCAGGTTTCTCTGGGCCATGTCCTTGCCCACAAGACAGACCTTGGCCCCGCTGGCAAACTCCTCCTCTGTGATCATTCTCCCCCGTATTTTTATGCTGTTCTGGCGCACACAGGGCATCAGGCTGCCGCTGGAAGCAGCGAGCACCGGGTGGATATAGTCCTGCATCCGGGTTTCCTCCACCAGGGTTAGCCATAAGCTGCCGGGCTGGCCGGGCTGGTAAAAGTCATCGCCGGTCACCTCTGTCAGATTGCCGGCCCCCGCCTGCCGCAGAGCCTCAGGGGCCTCCCTTGGGGTGAAGTAGAGAATCTCGCTGGCCCAGTGGCCAAATTGACTGCCGTCATCCACATGGTAGAGATCAGAGGTAACGCCATAAAGGGACCCAACATAGCGCTTGCCCTTCTCCAGGGGTTGGGCGTCCCCCGACTGGTCGAGGAAAAATTCGTCCCCCAGGGCCAGATGCGCCTGGTAGCCCCAGTAGAACCAGTCAGCGGAGGAGGTCAGCTCCTTACTTTGCCCGCCCGCCAGGTCCCGGGTGACCACCGCTTTGTCAGGGGTCTCCCCATCGCCGCTCTCAAGCACCTCAAACTCCACCACATTCAGGTTGAACAACGCCGAGGCTTCTCTCACCCGCAGAGGGTTCAGGCCGGGCATGTAAGAGAGCATATAGGGCCGGCTCTCCGGCGGAAGGATGTAGTCCGCGCCCTCAAATTCCAGGTCCTCGGGGCGGACAATCTCCCCATACTGGGGCACCCCGTTCTCCACCGTCTCATAGGGCTGACGGATGGTGGCAATGGTGGTGTAGTAGTTGCCCAGGGCCTCCATGCGGCGGCTGTTCTGGTAGTAGAGCCCTGCGCCGAACACCAGCAGCGCAGTGGCTGCCAGCATGAGCAGAAAAAACAGCAGCGTTTTGCCCGGCCTGCGGAAAAGCTGCTTGAAGCTGTTGCGTATGGTCATTTTCTCCCCCTCCTATTCTTTGGACGCGGTCAGCAGGACAATGGCGTCGAACCGCAGCAAAAGCCACAGGCCCAGCAGGTCCCCGGCCAGGGCGCACAGCAGAAACGCCCCGCAGATCGACGCCGAGGCCCCTGCGGGCAGGCGCGCCAGCCCGATCATCACCGGCAGGCAGAGCAGGCAGCCGGCCAGCTCCGCCGCCAACGCCGCCAGCAGCTGGGCGGCCCCGACCAGCCCTTTGGGCCGGCCCAGAGAGCAGGCAATGGCCATATCGCGCCTTGCCCCCCGCAGCACCAGAAAAATCGCCAGGGTCACCAGGCAGACCACTGCCAGGAAAAAGGGGAGCAGAAAGCTGGTGAACTGCCGCACCGTCTCCGCCAGCTTTTCGGCGGTTTTGATAAAGTTTTCGTCCTCCATCAGAATGCTCCTGCCCTCGCTCAGGTTCGCAACCCGCTCCGTCTCCGGGGTCAGATAGAAGGGTTGATAAAAGCCATAGTCCCCCACCACGGCCTTGAACTCGTTGAGCTTCATGGAGTCAGCCAGATAGCCCTTGAAGGAGGTGTAGGCAAAGGGCTCGCTGGAGCTCTGCTCTACCTGGGCCCGGAACCAGCCCACCGGGACATACATGTCTACCAACCGCTCTGTGGCCGCGCTGGCCGAGAAGGTTCCCGCCACAGTCAGGGTCATGTCGCTGATATATAATTGCACAGGGGACCGGTAAGAGTTATATTTGGTCTCGCACACCGGCATGGTGAAGCTGTCCCCCGGCGCAAGCCCCATGCGCCGGGCATAGTCCTCACTAACAATACACAGACCCTCCTCCCCTTCCAGCAGAGAGATGTCCCGGCCCTGGGCCAGCGAAAAGAAGTCCGTCTTCTGAATCCCAGTGGCCTCCCAGCGGTTTACAGCCAGAATGGTGGTGTCGTTCTCATAAAAGGCGTCGTGAAAGGGATCGGCGGGCCGGTTCTCCTCCACAAAAATCCCCACCCCCTGGCTGGTGGTAAACACCTCACGCATCCAGGGCAAAAGCACATCGTGGCGGGCATAGCTGACGTTCAGGTTGTCCAGCTGGTCCCCCTCACAGTTGCTGACATACACCTCCGCCGGGGTGCTTTGGTTTATGGTATCCAGGGCCCGCTGGCTGCTGATGATGCTGCCCATGTAAAAGGCGATGCACCCGCACAGCAGCGCGGAGACCGCCAGCAGCAGAAGGCTGCGGCCCCTGCCCCGCAGCAGCTGATAGCCCGCGTCCTTGATTACGAACATTTCGTCTCCTCCTCCAAGCGTCCGTCCTTCATCCGGTAGATCACATCCGCCTGGGCGGCAATGTCCAGGTCGTGGGTGACCACAATGACGCAGTAGTTCTCCTCCTTCACCAGCCGTTTCAGCAGGTCAATCACCAGCCGGCCGTTCTCCGTGTCCAGATTGCCTGTGGGCTCGTCGGCCAGAATCACCTTGGCGCTGGACGCCAGAGCCCGGGCAATGGCCACCCGCTGCTGCTGCCCGCCCGAGAGCATGGCAGGCAGCTTTCTGGGGTCCACGTCAGAGAGGCTCACCGCGGCCAGCAGCTCCTTGGCCCGGGCCCGGGCCTGGGCGGCGGGCGTCTTCATGATCTCCATGGGATACATGACGTTTTCCAGCAGGTTCAGGGCCGGGAACAGGTTGAAAGCCTGGTAAATGACCGTGACATTCTCCCGCCGGTGGCGCTCGCTGCCGGTCTCCTCCACAGGGACGCCCCCGGCCAGCACCTGGCCGCCGGTGGGCTGGCCCAGCCCCGCCAGCATAGAGAGCAGGGTGGTTTTGCCGCTGCCGGACTGGCCCACAATGGCATAGAATTTTCCTGCCTCAAAGCCGCAGCTCACCTCTGTCAGGGCCTGGACCTTTTGGTACTTGCTTTGGTAGACATAGCTCACATTTTCTGCTGACAGCACGTTCATTCATGTCACCCCATTGTTTTTTCAGATTCCCCACACCCGCCCGGGTCTGCGGCTTTCGTCGTTTTGTTAGCTTCTCCACAGTCCGTCCCCGGGCAAGTCCGGCAGATTTCCATTTATCTCATTCTATCACCTCTTTTATGCTTTCGCAATACAACAAGACCGCCTATCTTTCGCTGTCGATTTCTGGCAATTTCATCAAATCCAAAGAAAATACATTTTTTTAAATATGCAACCATTTCTCATTTTTGGGAGTGCTTATTCAGTAGGGAGCCTTTGCCCACTGTCAGAAACAAAAGCGGACCGCTCTGCCACAGGGGCAGGCGGTCCGCTTTTTTACGCTTTTCTATTTTCGCATCACAGCCAGAATCTGCTTATTTGGCCTCAAAATAGGCCTTAAAGGCCTGGTAGGCGCTGAACAGGTCCACCTTTGAGATGACCTCGAAGGGGGAGTGCATGGAGAGCACCGGCACGCCGATGTCGATAACATCCGCGTTCAGCCGGGCCACATCATAGGCCACGGTGCCGCCGCCGCCCTGATCGACCTTGCCCAGCTCGCCAATCTGCCACAGCACCCCGGCCTCGTCCAGAATGCGCCGCACCCAGCCCAGGAACTCGGCGGAGGCGTCGTTGCTGCCGCCCTTGCCCCGGCTGCCGGTGTATTTGGCAATGCCCACGCCCCGGTTCAGGTAGGTGGAGTTGCCAGGCTCAAAGGCGGAGATATAGGTGGGGTCCAGCGCAGCGGTCACGTCGGCGGAGAGGCAGCTGGACTTGCTCCACACATGCTGAGGCTCCAGGCCCTCGGCCCGGGCCAGGTCGCTGACAAAGTAGTTCAGATACTCCGAGCACAGGCCTGTGTTGCCCACGCTGCCAATCTCCTCCTTGTCCGCCAGCACCACCAGAGAGGTCTTCTCCGGGGCCTCGCAGTCAAACAGGGCCTGCAGGGCAGGGTAAGCGCACACCCGGTCGTCATGACCATAGGCGCCCACCATGCTCCGGTCAAAGCCAATGTCTGCGGCCTTGAAGGCAGGCACAAGCTCCAGCTCGGCAGAGATCAGGTCGCTCTCCACAATGCCGTACTGCTCGTTGAGGAGCTTCATAATGTTCAGCTTATACAGCTGCTCCCCCTCCACGTCCAGGGGCAGACTGCCCACCAGCACGTTCAGGTCCTCGCCGGTAAAGGCCTCGCCCAGCTTCTTGACGCTCTGGTCCTTGCCCAGGTGGGGCAGAATGTCGGTGATGCAGAACTGGGGGTCGCCGGCGCTCTCGCCAATGTTGACGGTGAGCTCGCTGCCGTCCTTGCGCACAATCTTGCCGTGAAGGGACAGGGGGATTGCCGCCCACTGATACTTTTTGATGCCGCCATAGTAGTGGGTCTTCAACAGGCAGAGCTCGCTGCTCTCATACAGGGGGATGGGCTTCAGGTCCACCCGGGGGCTGTCGATATGAGCGGCGGCAATGCGCACGCCCTGGGCCGCGCCCTGCTTGCCGATGACAGCCAGGCACATGGCCTTGCCCCGGTTGTTGTAGTACACCTTGTCGCCAGGGTTATATTTGGTGTTGGGGTCAAACTCCACAAAGCCGGCGGCCTTTGCGGCCTGCACCGACCAGTCCACGGCCTCCCGCTCGGTTTTGGAGGCGTCGATAAAGTCCTTATAGCCCTCGGCAAAGTCCATGGCCTTGGCAGCGCAGCCCAAAGCAGCGGCGCGGGCGGGCTTGGCCCGGTCCAGCAGCAGCTTTTCGGACAACTCCTTGAGGGCGTTGTTCTTTTCTTCCATTTGCACAACCTCATTTCTGAATATATTGACGGGAATGCTTGCTGTTTACTTAAGGTTTATTATACCCCTCCCAAAGGGAAAAGTCAAGCCGCCGGACCTATACCGGCGGCTTAGAACTTGTACCAACAGGAGCTTGCACCTGCCTTTTCGGCAGATTTCACGGTTGACTGTGTTGCAAAACCTTGACAATCGCCAGATTGCCTGCGGATTTGCGCCTCGTCAACAGTGAAATTTGCTCGAAAATCCAGGCGCAAATCCTATTGGTACAAGTTCTTACTTTCCAGCAGATTATGGGCTTTTAGCTCTCCATAATCTGCTTATACAGCTTAATGTACTCCCCAGCGGACTTGCTCCAGCTGTTGTCGCAGCTCATGGCCCGGTCTACCAGCACGCCCCAGCCCTCTTTGTCAGAGTTGTAGGCGTAGATGGCCCGGTGCAGGCTGTGCAGCATGTCGCCGGCGTTATAGGTCATAAAGGTGAAGCCGTTGCCCACCCCATCGCCGCTGTCGGTAATGGAGTCCTTCAGTCCGCCGGTCTCACGCACCACCGGAATGGCGCCGTAGCGCAGGGCGATCATCTGGGAGAGACCGCAGGGCTCGGACTTGCTGGGCATCAGGAAGATGTCCGCGCCAGCATAGATCTTTCGGGAGAGCTCGGGCACAAAGCCCAGGCACAGCACAAAACGGCCGGGGTACTTCTCCTGCATCCACTTGAAGTAGTTCTCATATTCCAGGTCGCCGCTGCCCAGAATGACGATTTGGGCGTTGGAGTACTCCATCACATTGTCCACAGCTTCCTTCACCAGGTCCAGGCCCTTGTGAGAGACCAGCCGGGTTACCATGCCGATTATCGGCACGTCCGGGTCCACCTCAATGCACAGACGCTCCTGCAGCTTCTGCTTGTTCACCGCCTTGTTGGACTTATCCGCCTGGGTGTAGTTGGCAAACAGGCTGGGGTCCGCCGCCGGGTCATAGTTCACGGTGTCGATGCCGTTGAGAATGCCCGACAGCTTCCAGGAACGCTCCCGGAGGATGGCGTCCAGCTTATGGGAGAACCAGGGGTCCAGAATCTCCTGGGCATAGGTGGGGCTGACCGTGGACACCCAGTTGGCGCACTCAATGGCGCCCTTCATCAGGTTTACATCCTTGTTGAACTCCAGCAGCTGGCTCTCATAGGCGGGAATGCCGAACACGTCCTCCAGAATATCCTTGCCATACTGGCCCTGATACTGGATGTTGTGGATGGTGAACAGGGTTTTGATGCCCGCGTACCACTCGTTGTTGGCATAGAACAGCCGGTAGTAAACCGGCACCAGGGCGGTCTGCCAGTCGTTGGCGTGAATGACGTCGGGCTTGTAGTCAATGTAGGGCAGCATCTCCAAAATGGCCCGGGAGAAGAAGGCAAACCGCTCCGCGTCGTCAAAATGGCCGTACAGACTGCCGCGCTTGAAATAGTACTGGTTATCAATGAGATAATAGGTGACGCTGCCAATCTTGGCCTCAAAAATGCCGCAATACTGCCGCCGCCAGGCCACCGGCACCGAAATGCTGGTGATAAACTTCATTTTGTCCCGCAGCTCCTGGGGGGCGTTGTCATACAGGGGCACCACCACCCGGCAGCCCACCATGCGGGCGCGCAGGGCCTGGGGCAGAGAGCCGGCCACATCGGCCAGGCCTCCTGTGGCGGAAAAAGGCAGAGCTTCGCTGGCACAGTACAAAATCTTCATGGTCGAATTTCCTTTCTGCCTGAAATGTATAGAAGGTGGAGGGCTGTTTTACACCTTGCTGCCCTTGCCCACATAGACCGGGTAGCTCTGATAGCCGGACATGGTGCGGTTCATGTCGAACTCCACGTTTTTGTCCGCCACCACATAGTCCAGCCGGGTGCCCTCGCCCACCACGCAGTCCTGCATGATGACGCAGTTCTTCAGCTTTGCGCCCTTTTTCACCTTAACGCCCCGGAACAGCACGCAGTTCTCCACCTCGCCGTCAATCACGCAGCCGTCGGCCACAATGGAGTTGGTGACAGAGGAGCCCAGGCCGTATTTGGCGGGCATGTCGTCCCGGACCTTGGTATAAATGGGCCGGTCCACAGGGAACAGCTGGGTGCGGACCTTGGGGTCCATCAGGGCCATGTTGGCTTCAAAATAGTCCCGGAAGGAGGTGATGGTATAGGCCGCGCCTGCCGCCTCATAGCCATAGACCCGCAAATCCTTCAGGTTGCGCTGAATCAAATCCCTGTCAAAATCATAGAGATTGCGGCTCATGCAGTCGTCCACCAGCTCCATCAGCTTTTTGCGGCGCAGAATGCACTTGCCGAAGCCATAGTTGCAGTTGGCCTCGCTGCCCCGCTTAATGAGCATATCCCGCACAAAGCCCTCTGGGTCAACCGTATAGACCACATTCTTGTCTGTATCGGGGGAAGTGCCGTGGCGGTAAATCACGGTGACATCCGCGTTCTTTTCCGTGTGGAAGCGGAACACGTCCCGGTAGTCGATATTGGACACCGTGTCGCAGTTGGTGATGAGCACATACTCCTCTTTGGAGTTCTTCAAAAACCGGTGGATGGAGGCCAGGCTTGCCACCATGCCGCCTGTGCGGGAGGTGTCGGCCCCAAAGGGGGGCAGCAGATACAGGCCCTCCCGCTTGCGGGACAGGTTCCAGGACTTGCCGGAGCCCAGATGGTCCATCAGGGACTGATAGTTCTGCTCGGTGATTACGCCCACCTTGTTCACGCCGGAATTCACCAGGTTGGAGAGGGCAAAGTCCACCAGCCGGTAGCGCCCGCCATAGGGTATGGAGGCCATCACCCGGTTTTCTGTCAATTCTCTTACACGCTCCTCATGCACATAGGCAAAGAGGATGCCAATCACGTCGTTGCCGCGCATCATATTGACCAGCTCCCTTTCATTTGGGTTAATTTTTGGGGGTTACATCCTGTTTTTCAGGCCTTCAATTTTTCGCGGCCTCATCGGCGTCCAGCATCTCCTGGGGGGCGACGCTGCCGCCGGCAGGCACATGGCAGCCAGGGCCTACCACTGCCACGCCCCATTCGTCCTTGTTTTCCACATTCTCGGGCCGCTGGCCTACTGTGGCTCCCGCGCCAACCACGGCGTTCTCGGCCACAATGGCATACTGCACCCGGGCTCCCTCTTCAATGCGGGCGCCGGGCATGATGATGGAGGAGTGCACCTCCGCCCCAGGGGCCACATATACCCCGGCGAACAGAATGGAGAACTCCAGGTCGCCATACACGTTGCAGCCCTCGGCAATGGTAGAGTTCTGCACATGGGCGCCCTTGGCGATATAGTGGGGGGGCATCACCGGGTTGCGGCTGTAGATGCGCCAGTCGGGGTCTCCCAGGTCCAGGGGGACATTGGGGTCCAGCAGGTCCATGTTGGACTCCCACAGGCTGTCGATGGTGCCCACGTCCTTCCAGTAGCCGTCAAAGCGGTAGGCAAACATTCTCTCTCCCGCGTTGAGCATGGCGGGCAGCACGTTTTTGCCAAAGTCGTTGGAGCTCTTGGGGTCCTCCTCGTCCGCCAGCAGGAACTTTTTCAGCACGTCCCAGTTGAACACATAAATGCCCATGTTGGCCAGGTCGCTCTTGGGCTTTTTGGGCTTCTCGTCAAACTCGTAGATCGAGTCGTCCTCATTGGTGTTGAGAATGCCGAACCGGCTGGCCTCTGCCATGGGCACCTGCTGCACGGCAATGGTGCAGGCCGCGTCCTTCTCCTTGTGGAAGGCGATCATCTTGGCATAGTCCATCTTGTAGATGTGGTCGCCCCCCAGCACCAGCACATAGTCCGGGTTATAGCGCTCGATAAAGGGGATGTTCTGGGTGATGGCGTTGGCAGTGCCCTTGTACCAGTCCGTTTTCTTCCGCTTCTCATAGGGGGAGAGCACATGGACCCCCGCGTCCATGCTGTCCAGGTCCCAGGGCTGGCCCGAGCCGATGTACTCGTTGAGCTCCAGGGGCTGATACTGGGTCAGCACGCCTACGGTCTCAACACCGGAATTCACGCAGTTGGAAAGGGGAAAATCAATAATGCGGTATTTTCCCCCAAAGGGTACGGCAGGCTTGGCGATGTTTTTCGTCAGAACGCCCAGACGGCTGCCTTGGCCGCCCGCAAGCAGCATGGCTACGACCTCTTGTTTGGGTAACATGTTTCGTCCTCCTGAATATTTCGATTTTTGGCTTGCTATTGTTTCAAAGCGCCTTGGGGGCGGACAGTCCGCCTTTGCCCCCAAGCGCCTGTTCACAGGGTTTCAGGCCCAGCCGACGTGAGTAAACTCAGCCGGCCTTTTCTACTGCGGGCCGGGCGGCCGGTTTCTTGGCCTCCACTTTCACGGCGTCCTTGGGCGCGGCCTTTTTCGCGGGCTTCTCCTCGGGCTTTACGCACTCCAGGAAGAACACCGAGCAGCCCGGCAGGGTCAGGGAGATGCTCTGCCCGCAGCCGTGCATGGGCTCGTCGACGGTGCGGATGCTCTTGCCATTGGTGACGCCGCCGCCCCCAAAGGCCTCATCGTCTGAGGTGAACACCTCGGCCCAGGTACCCCAGAAGGGTACGCCGATGCAGTAGTCCTCCCGCTGGACAGGCACAAAGTTGCACACGCACACCAGCTCTCTGCCGTCCTTGGCCTTGCGCCGGAAGGCGATCACGCTCTGGGTATAGTCGTCGTTGGAAATCCACTCGAAGCCGCCCCAGTCAAAGTCAATCTCCCACAGCTCGGGCCGGCTGAGGTAGAAGCGGTTCACCGCCTTGAAGAAGTTCTGGGCGTCCTTATGCTCCTTATACTGCAAAAGGCCCCATTCCAGCTCCTTCTCAAAGTTCCACTCGTTCTTCTGGGCAAACTCGGTGCCCATAAATTGCAGCTTTTTGCCCGGGTGGCCCATCATATAGGTGACAAAGGCCCGCATCTGCGCCGCCTTCATCTGGTCGTCCCCAGGCATTTTATTGATCAGCGAGCCCTTGCCATACACCACCTCGTCGTGGGAGATGGGCAGAATGAAGTTCTCGGAGAAAGCGTAGAAAAAGGAGAAGGTGAGCGAGCTGTGGTTGCCGCTGCGGAACAGGGGGTCCATGGACATATACCGGAGCATGTCGTTCATCCAGCCCATGTTCCACTTGTAGTTAAAGCCCAGCCCCCCCATAAAGGTGGGCTTTGAGACCATGGGCCAGGCGGTGCTCTCCTCGGCGATCATCATGGGGTCTGTCACCTCGGAGAAAGCGGCCTCGTTAAGGGCCTGCAGAAAGGCAATGGCCTCCAAATTCTCCTTGCCCCCGTCCTTGTTGGGAATCCACTCCCCATCCCGGCGGTTGTAGTCCAGATACAGCATAGAGGCCACCGCGTCCACCCGCAGGCCGTCCATGTGGTACTCCTTGAGCCAGAACACGGCGCTGGAAATGAGGAAGCTCATCACCTCGGTGCGGCCAAAGTCGAACACCAGGGTGCCCCACTCCTTATGCTCCCCCTTGCGGGGGTCCTCATACTCATAGCAGGGGGTGCCGTCGAATTTAGCCAGCCCTGCCGCATCCTTGGGGAAGTGCCCGGGCACCCAGTCCATAATCACGCCAATGCCAGCCTGGTGGCAGCGGTCCACAAAGCGCATCAGGTCCGCGGGCTGGCCGTAGCGGGAGGTGGGGGCGAAATAGCCCATTACCTGGTAGCCCCAGGAGCCGTCGTAGGGGTACTCGGTCAAAGGCATGAACTCGATGTGGGTAAAGCCCATCTCCTTGACATAGGGGATCAGCTCGTCGCCCAGCTTGTCGTAGGAAAACACGCTGCCGTCGGCATACTTGCGCCAGGAGCCGGCATGCACCTCATATATGTTCACCGGGCGGGAATAATGCTGCTCCTGCTCCTTTTTCTTCTGCCAGGCG
>NZ_JBQISV010000052.1:0-15294 GCF_056800975.1 Acutalibacter sp. | reverse complement strand
CCGACCGGGTTTGAACCGGTACAGTATTTCTACCGAGGGATTTTAAGTCCCTTGTGTCTGCCAATTTCACCACGGCGGCTCATGTCTTTTTATTTTATCATGAACAAAAGGGAAAATCAAGTGCAGTCTGATAAATTTCTCGGGAAAAGCCCGAAAATATTTCCAGAAAATATTTGCTTTCGCCGTGAGAATAGTGTATACTATACAGGAAGGGGTGCGCCCCAATCTGACTACTAAGGAGCATGCGCTATGTATTATCTGGGAATCGACCTCGGCGGCACCAACATCGCCGTGGGCGTAGTGGATGAGGACTGCAAAATCGTGGCGAAAGCCAATTCCTCCACTGCCACGGAGAACGCGGAGCAGATCGCCGACGCTATGGCCGCCACGGCCCGTCAGGCCCTGGAAAAGGCCGGCATCACCCTGGCCGACGTGCCTTGGGTGGGCCTGGGCTCTCCCGGCACCATCAACAAGGACACCGGCATCATCGAGTATGCCAACAACCTGCCCTTCCGCAACACTCCCATGCAGAAGATGCTCTCTGAGCGTCTGGACGGCAAGCCCATCTATATGGAAAACGACGCCAACGCCGCGGCCTTTGGCGAGTATATGGCCGGCGCGCTGAAGGGCGCTAAGGACGCTATGGCCATTACCCTGGGCACCGGCGTGGGCGGCGGTGTGATTATCGAGGGCAAAATCTACTCTGGCAGCAACTTTGCCGGGGCCGAGCTGGGCCACACGGTTATTGTTGCCGACGGCTGGCCCTGCACCTGCGGCCGTCTGGGCTGCTGGGAGGCCTATGCCTCTGCCACAGGCCTGATCAAGCGCACCAAGCTGAAGATGGTGGAAAAGGCCCCCAGAGACTCCGCCCTGTGGACCATTGTGGACGGGGACGTCAACAAGGTCAACGGCCGCACCGCCTTTGACGCCATGCGCCAGGGAGACCCGGTGGGCCAGGAAATTGTGGACGAGTATGTGAAGTACCTGAGCGTGGGCCTGACCAACATGATCAACGTCTTCCAGCCGGACATCCTGTGCATTGGCGGCGGCGTGGGCAACGAGGGCGAGAACCTGCTGGGCCCGGTGCGCGAGCTGGTGGAAAAGGAGCAGTACGGCCACAACCCCGACGCGAAGACCCGTATCTGCAAGGCTCAGCTGGGCAACGACGCGGGCATCATCGGCGCGGCCATGCTGGGCAAGGAAGGCTGAGCCCATGGGAGTGGAAATCAAACGCTTCGGCAGTCTTCCGGACGGCCGGGAGGTTCATGCCTACACCCTCACCCAGGGGCCGCTGACTGTCACCATAAGCGACTACGGCTGCCGCGTCCTCAGCCTGATTGCCCCCGACCGGGACGGCAAACCCGGGGACGTGGTTCTGGGCCACAACACTCTGGAGGAGTATCTGGGCAAAAACTTTCAGGGCGCCACCATCGGACGCTTTGGCAACCGCATTGGCGGCGCCAGGTTCACCGTGGACGGCCAGGAGTATACATTGAACAAGAACGACGGGGAGAACTCCCTGCACGGCGGGCCCGGGGGCTTTCATCAGGCCCTGTGGACCGCCCAGGTACAGGAGGGCGAGGAGCCCAGCGTGGCCTTTACCCTGGAAAGCCCGGACGGCGAGGAGGGCTTCCCCGGGACCCTGAAAACCACAGTCACATACCAGCTGGACAACCAGGGCGGCCTGCAAATCACCTATCAGGCGGTCAGCGACAAAAAGACCCCCTATAACCCCACCAACCACAGCTTTTTCAATCTTTCCGGCGACCCTGCCAAGGATGTGCTGGGCACCCAGCTGACCATCAACGCCCAGCGGGTGACTGCGGTGTCGGACGACCTGATTCCCACGGGCGAGCTGCGCCATGTGGCCGATGGCCCCCTGGACTTCCGCAGCCCCAAGCCCTTGGGCCAGGATATGTTTGCCCAGGACCATCTCATCCAGCTGTGCCAGGGCTTTGACCACAACTTCTGCCCCGAAGGCGCCGGCTACCGGAAGATCGCCCAGGCCTATGAGCCGGACAGCGGTCGGGTCATGGAGGTCTTCACCGACATGCCCGGGGTGCAGCTGTACACCTTCAACATCCCGGAGCCGGGGCTTACCGGCAAAGACGGCAAGCCCATGGGCCCCCACACAGCATTTTGCCTGGAAACTCAGTTCTATCCGGACTCGGTCCATCACGAGAACTTCCCCGGCGGCTGGCTGGAAAAGGATGTGGAGTTTACGAGCAAAACAACCTATCAGTTTTCTGTGCAATAACAGTCATACCAAAAGGGGGCCGGGAGCGCCGGAAAGCGCCCGCCCCCTTATCTTATCCATTGGAGGCGACGGCGTATGAAAATGGAAAAGTCCTGCGGCGCCATTCTCTGCCGTGAGACAGAGGAGCTGCCCCAGGTGCTGCTGATCCGCCACAAAAACGGCGGGCACTGGGGCTTCCCCAAGGGACATGTGGAGGACCGGGAGACCGAGGAGGAGACTGCCCGGCGGGAGATTTGGGAGGAGACCGGCCTGAAGGCTAAGCTGGACACCGGCTTTCGCAAGGTGGTCACCTACTCCCCCAAGCCCAGGGTGATGAAGGACGTGGTCTACTTTGCGGCCAGGCCGTCCGGGGGCGCGCTGAAGCGTCAGGAGGCCGAGGTGGAGGAGACCTGCTGGGCCACCCTGGGCCAGGCCCTGGACCTGGTGACCTTTGAGACCGACCGGGACGTGCTGCGGGCCTTTATCGCCTACTATGAGAGGGACTAGAAGCTGTGGGGCCCAATAACCGTTTTCCCCATCCGGATTTGCCAGACGCCGGGGACTTCCTTTCCAGAAAGCGCCCCCCCTGCAAGCCGGTCCGCCCAAGCGGGTGACACGAAAAAAGACTACCCCCGAGAATCCTTCTCGAGAATCCTTCCCGGGAAAACACCTGAAAAATCTCGGGGCAGAAATGCCCGGGCAAAAGGCGGCTTTCGCTTTTCAACCATACTCTGGGGACTGCTTCGCCCAACGCAGCCGATGTCAGAATAGTGGAAAGGACCGGTTCATGGTGAACCGGTCCTTTTTTGTGCCGCGGCTGTCACCCCAGCTGAAAAACCTGAGTAAACTGCCCCTTGCGCTCCTCTGTCAAATGGTGGCTCACCAGAATCAAGGTCAGCTCCGGGTTCTGCAGCAGGCTTTTCTCTACAATATCCGCGTTCTGCTGGTCCAAAGCGCTGGTGCCCTCGTCCACCAGAAGAATGGAGCGGTCATGAATCAACGCCCGGGCAATGGCCACCCGCTGCTTCTGCCCGCCGGAGAGGCTGCTCCCCTCCTCCCCCACCACAGTGTCCAGGCCTGCGGGCATTCCGGCCAGGTCCCCGGCAAGGGCGCTGTCCCGCAGGGCCCTGTCCAGCTGTTCGGGAGTAAATTCCTCCCCCAGGGTGATGTTGTCCCGAATGCTGGTGTTGAACAGAAACACATTCTGCTCAATATAGCTCATCTGACGCTGAAGCTGCTCCGGCGGCAGGCCATGCAGGTCTCTGCCGTCAAAACGAACGCTGCCCTGGTAGTCTGGCAGCCAGCCCAGCAAAAGCTTGAGCAGAGTAGACTTGCCGCAGCCCGAGGGGCCGGTGAGGGCGTATTTGCCGCCCCGGCTGAACCGCAGAGACAGGTCCCGCAAAACCGGCTTGCCCTCATATTGAATGCTGAGCCCTTCCAGGACAATGTCCTGGCCCAGCGGGGGCATGGGCTGGCCTCCGGCCTCTCCGCCGGCAGAGGGCAGGGGGATTTTCTCGAAATAGGGCCGGGCGGAGGAGAAGGAGAGGAGCAGCCCCGCAATATTTCCCAGGGCGCTGTGAAGCATCCCGCAGAGATTGCCCCCCGCCGCCAGGGACCCGGCCTGGGTGTAGCCCCCTATGGCCAGAAACCCCACCAGGCCGATGATCAACACCTGGCACAGCAGGTTGACGCAGCCCACCGCAGCCCCCGCCAAGCCCTTGACACAGGCCAGCCGGAACCTGGGCTTCTCAATCTGGTCGCTTGCGCTGCCCACCCCCCGAGAAAACCGCGCCTCCCGGCCAAAGGACCGCAGCACATCCCGGCCCGAGAGCAGGTCTCTGAGCTTTCCTGTGGCGGAGGCCTGCTCCTTGGCGCAGACCTCCCCCAGACGCTCCATAGGCCGGTTGAACCGCTGGGGAACCAACAGCATCAGCAGGGTGGTGAGCACGGCCGCCAGCACCAGGGACCAGTGGATGGTAAGCAGCGCCAGCACGCTGAACACCGCCGTTGCCGCCATTTCCACCAGCTGAAAAAAGGGCCTCCATGCCAGGGTCTCCGCCTGGTTCACCTCGTTGGTAAAGCGGGAGAGAGCTTCGCCTGTGCCCTCCCGGTGGTATTCCTGGTGCGTCATATGTAAAAGACCAGCGGCCATGTCCCCCCGCAGGGCGTTGTTCAGCTTTCGCACCGCCCGGGACAGCAGCAGCTCCTTGGCCGCGCTCAGGCCCATCAGTCCCAGCCAGATGCCCGACAGCGCCACCATCCACCAAAGCATTCCCTCCATGTCGCCCTCAAACACAGTCTGAAAAAGCTGGGCCGTGGCCAGACTGGCCCCTGCCTGCCCCCCGCACATGGCCAGCAGGGGCAGCGACGCCGCCAGCGCCGGCCGCCAGAATTTCTTGAGATAATAGGACATGCTGACTGTTTGGGCTTCCTTCCGCTCATTTTTCGTTTTCATGGACTGCCGCCTCCCCTTTTTCCCATTTTGCGCCCCGCAGCAGCGGAGCCTCTTCATCATAGTAGTACACATAGTTGTAGCCTGTCTGCATAAAGCTCTGGGCCGTGTACAGCAGCGGAACCAGATTGATGGGCTCTACCAGCTGATAGACCTTCACCTCCCCCTGGTCCAGCTCCAGGCCTGTAGACTGCAAAATCCTGCACGCCTCCAGCTGGTCCAGCAGCTCCGACACCGCTGCCGGGGACATGCCCAGCCGCCTTGCCACCACGCTGGGGATGAAATACTGGGGCTTTCTCCGGTACAGCTCCTCCAGCAGCTCCAGGCACCCGGGCCTTGCCAGCAGGGCGAACAGGCGGCGAAAATCCTCCATAGAGCCCAAATAAGCGGCATAGCCCTCTTTGGGCTCAGGCCAAAGGGTAACAAAGCTCAGGTCCTCCGCGTGAACGTCCAGCAGAACCCCGCCCCCGCCCTGAATCTGGGTGTACATGATCTGCTTTTTCTGCTCCGAGCCTACCCAGCAGGTCGTGATATACTCCATTCTGGGCATGGCAACCGTGGTGGGATAGAAGCAGCCGATAGAGGACCACACCAGCCTGCAAAGCCGCTCCATCCGCTCGCCTTCCGGCACAGACCGCAGCCAGCGGCCCAGCAAAACCTCCATATCCAGCTTTTCGCCCCCCTCCCGGCCAAACAGCCTGTCCACAGCCACCCCCAGAGTGTCGGCAATGGCGGGCAGCAGGGCCACGTCCGGCGCGCCGCCGCACTCCCAGCGGCTCACGGCCTGGGAGCTCACCCCCACTGCCCGGCCCAGCTCCTCCTGGGTCATGCCCGCTTTCTTTCTCAGGTGGGCGATCTGTGCGCCCAACAGGTTCTCCTCCATGGTTCCGCCTCCTTGATTGCGCCGAAATTCTCGTTGCAGTTGTATTGTAGCAAAACTCAGACTTGGATGCAAGGCATAGAGCTTTGGCAAAATCCAACGGAGCCTTGGATTTTGGGGAGCTCACCCGCCCCACCGGCCTGCGCTGCTTTTGCCGCCGCCCCCCAGTCAACAAAAAAGTTCACAATATATCTTCCCTCCCCGCCTTGTGTCCGCCGCACATTTGGTGTATAATACCTTATTAGAGCAGTCGACTGCCCACAATCAGGACAGCCGGCGGCCCGCAGCGGAAACAGCCCTCAACCCAGAAAGGAACGATGCTCCCATGAACTCATATGACGCTTGGAATCCCCCCTCCCCTGGGCCCTACCCTGCCCAGGCCTCTCCCCAGCCCCCTGCCGGCCCTCAGCCGCCGGCTGCTCAGGGCCCTTACCCTGGGGGCTGCGCCCCATACCCGGGATACGCCCTGCCCTACCCCTATCCGGCCCAGCCGGCGGCGGTCCCCCGCCCGGCCAGCTTTCAGCCCAAGAGGCGAGACCCCCGCAAGCACGGGGCCCGCATGGCCCTGAACCAGACCGCAGCTATTGTGCTGGTCCAAACCTTACTGGGCCTGCTGCTTCAGCTGGTGGTGCTTGCCATCTGCTGGGGGGCCTCCCTGAGCCTGGACTTGCTTACAGACAGCTTTGCAATGGTGCTTCTCACCACAGCCCTGTCCCCTCTGGCCACCGGGCTCCCGGCTTTGGGCTGGCTGCTCATCAGCAAGCCGGACTGGAATCAGGTCCTGCGTTTTGAGCGGGTGGGCTTCTTCTCCTCCCTGCTGTGGGTGTTCGCCGGACTGGGCCTGTCGCTGGCCGGCAACTACCCCGCCATGCTGGTCGACGCCCTGCTGAACCGCCTGGGGGCCAAGGAACCGTTCCAGACCCTGGGCCAGGGAGACAGCTGGGTCAACCTGGCGGTGGAGTTCTTCGGCGTGGCCATTCTGGTGCCCCTGGTGGAGGAGTTTGCCTTTCGTGGCGCGATCTTCTCCACCTTGGAGAAATACGGCGGGGGCTTCGCCATTGTGGGCTCCGCCCTGATTTTCGGCATGGCCCATCTCAACCCGTCCAGCGTGGTGTTCGCCTCTATCGCGGGACTGGGCATGGCCCTGGTCTATGCCAAAACCCGCAACCTCTGGCTCACCGTAGCCATTCACGCCCTCAACAATGGGATTGCCGTGGTGGGCAGCTATTCCGGCCTGCTGGGACTGAGCGGCGGCGGAAAAAGTCTCTTTGAGGCCCTGCTGATGATCATTCCCGTGGCCCTGGGCACGGTCTCCTTTATGATTCTGCTGGTTATCGGCCACCGGAAGAAGCAGGCTGCGCAACGCCAGCCCCAGCCTCAGCCCCAGCTGTCCCCGCCCGCCCTTGCCCCCATGAGAGGCGGCGAGACTGCGGTGTGCCTGCTGAGCGCGCCGCTGCTGTGGGGCCTTTTTGTGCTGTGCCTGGCCCAGGCCCTGATTTTGTTCCTGTAATGGAGCGGGAATTTCTGCCGGAAAAGCGCTACATGCTCCAGGCCCTTGCCCTGGCCCGGGAGGCGGCTCAGGCCGGAGAGGTGCCTGTGGGCGCGGTGGTGGTCCGGGAGGGCCAGGTGCTGGGCCAGGGCCGCAACCGCCGGGAGGCCCTGGGCAGCGCCCTGGCCCACGCGGAAATAGAGGCCCTGGCCCAGGCCTGCCGGACAGTGGGAGACTGGCGGCTGACCGGCGCACACCTCTATGTCACCCTGGAGCCCTGCCCCATGTGCGCCGGGGCAGCGGTGAACGCCCGGGTGGCCCGGATTATTTTCGGTGCTGAGGACGAGGGCCTGGGCTGCTGCGGCACAGCCGCCGACCTGCTGCGCCTGCCCGCCGCTCCGGCCATCCAGGTCTTCCCCGGCTTCTATGGAGAGGAGGCCCAGGCCCTTCTCCAAGCATTTTTCCGGTCCCTCCGGTAAAATAATTTCAAGAACCGTTTGCTTTCGAGACCCTGGCTTCTCCGGGGCGCCCGCGTGTCCACGCCTTTCACCGGCGCGCCAACCAGCTTTTTGTCCCGCGCCCCAAGCTCTCACCCAGCCGGCCAAAGACAGGCAAAATATTGCAATTCATTTCAGGCTGTGCTACAATATTTCCAAATCATCCACTCAGAGAGGAGCATCTCCATGCGCGAGGAAGAAAAAATTCAGGCGGGCGTTCTGTTCTGCCCCGGCGACCCGGAGCTGGTGGCCATCAAGCTGAAAACCCATAACCTGGACGTGGACTACAACCAGACCCACGAGGACGAGACGGAAAAGCGCGCCGCCATTCTCCACGAAATCATCGGTGAGTTCGGAGAAAACGGCCGCATTCAGGGCCCCATTGCCTTTCACTATGGCAAGCACACCAAAATCGGCAAAAATTTCTTCGCCAACTTCAACTTCACCGTTCAGGACGACGCGCAGGTCACCATTGGGGACAACTGCAATTTTGGCCCCAACGTCACCATTGTCACCCCCATCCACCCCATGGTCCCCAGCGAGCGCAACGCCATCCGCACTGCCTCCGGTGAGGTGAAGCGCCTGTGCTATGCCAAGCCTGTCCACATTGGCAACGACTGCTGGTTCGGCGCATCGGTCACTGTGTGCCCTGGGGTGACGGTGGGAGACGGCTGTGTCATTGGTGCGGGCAGCGTGGTCACCCGGGATATTCCTCCCAACAGCTTTGCCGCCGGAGTACCCTGCCGGGTCATCCGGGAGATTACCGAGGCTGACAGCATGGCCCGCCTGCCCCAGGTGCTGGCCGACAACCAAATCATCCCCGAGGAATAAGGCCGGCCTAAAACTGAGAGTCGCCGTCCTTTTGCCCGAAAGGGGCCGCTTTGCATCGAAACTCCCCGCTTTCCGGCAGGCTTCTCCTTAAAATTCCCCTTTTCTGGTCAAAAATCCGCCGTTTCGCCTATTTTCCTACAAGGCCGAACATAAGACACTCCATCCCCAACAAAAAAAGACCGCCCCAAAGCAATCGCTCCCCGGGCCGGTCTTTTTTCTTTTGTTGACGGTCACCTGTTAACGGTCAAACCGCCCGCTTCTTCGCAATAAAAATGAACCGGTGCCCCCGCCTGCCCCCAGGGCCCAGGGGGTAGGCCTGCTGCCGCCACATCACCCGGAATCCTGCCGCCTCTACCCGGGGCAGCTGGTTTTCCAGGTTAAAGTCCAGGGGGCCGGGCTCCCAGCTGTCGCTGCCCCCCACCTGCTCCGCCACCACAAAGCCCCCTGCCGCCAGCACCCGGGCGGCCTCTTCCAAGGGCAACAGGCCAAACCGGCACAGCACCAGGTCAAAGCTGCCGTCCGCAAAGGGCAGGGGCCCCGTCCCGTTCCACCGGACCGCCTCCGCCGGCTCCCGGCCAAAGGGGTAGGCCCCCTCCTCCGGGGACAGGTCCAGCACCCGGACCCCAGGCTTCAAAAAGTCCCGGGCCTTGCTGGCATAGTCCCAGGGCAGCTCCTCCCACCATATCTGCCGACTCACCGCTCCGCCTCCTTATGTGTCCTTGTCTACCTGGTGGAACTGCTTCAAATTCCCCTGCTTCTGCGCCCGCCGGGCCAGCTCCTGCTCCACCGCTTCCAGAGGAATGCCCTCGTTGACCATCAGCACAGTCAAATGGTACAAAAGGTCGCTGATCTCCCCAACTGTGTCCTCCTGCCGCTGGTTTTTCGCGGCGATCAGCACCTCGCTGCACTCCTCCCCGCACTTTTTCAGAATTTTATCCAGGCCCTGAGCAAACAGATAGCCGGTGTAGGACCCCTCCGGGGCGTTCTCCTTCCGGCTTTTTATGACCTCATACAGCTCCCGCAATGCCTCCATGCTATGGCTCCTCCCATATATTTTTATAAAAGCAGGACTGCCGCCCTGTGTGACAGGCAGGGCCCGCCGGCGTCACCCGCACCAGCAGGGTGTCGTCGTCGCAGTCGGCGGCAATGCTCACCACCCGCTGGGTGTTGCCCGAGGTCTCCCCCTTCATCCACAGGACCTCCCGGCTGCGGCTGTAGAACCAGGTATACCCGGTCTCTAAGGTCCTCCTCAGGGACTGCCGGTTCATATAGGCCAGCATCAACGCCTGACCGGTAGCCGCGTCCTGCACCACAGCGGGAATCAGCTCTCCCTTGCGAAAATACCGGTCCAGCTCCTGGCAAAGGGCCTGCTCTGTTTTGGGCATGGGGCGCAGCAGACGGCAGGCAATCAGGGCCTCCTCCAGGTCCACTGCCCCGGCATACACCGCCTTGCCCGCAATAGCGCCGTAGAGCCCCAGGTCCCGCAGGGCGGTCAGGTCCTCCAAAGAGCTCACCCCGCCGCTGGCGATAATCTGACACCCCACCGCCTGGTCCAGCTGCCGCAGCATGGCCAGGTTGGGGCCGGTCTGGGCGCCGTCCCGGCCAATGTCCGTGCAGATGATGGTCTGCACCCCCAGCCCCTCCATCTGCCGGGCCAGCGCAATGTAATCCATGCCGCTGTCCTGGGTCCAGCCCTGAGCCGCCGCCTTGCCCTCCCGGGCGTCAATGCCCACGGCAATCCGCGGGCCGAACCGCTCCACCGCCCGCCTGACAAAGTCCGGGTCCCCCAACGCCGCCGAGCCCAGAATTACCCGCTCCACCCCATGGCTCAGGTAGTCCTCCACGGTCTCCATGTCCCGGATGCCGCCGCCCAGCTCCACCTTCATGCCAACGCTCTCCACTGTGCGCAGAATCAGCCCCCGGTTGACCGGCCGGCCCTCTCTGGCTCCGTCCAGGTCCACCATGTGCAGCCACGCGGCCCCCTGGCTCTCAAACCGACGGGCGGTCTCCGCCGGGTCCCCGGCCACCACCTGGGCTGTGGCATAGTCCCCCTGAAACAGCCGCACGCACTGCCCCTGGTGAATATCAATGGCGGGCAAAACAAACATAGCCAACTCCCCTTTCCATCACATTGTCCCGCAATACTCGTTGAGCAAAAATTCCACATAGTCCTCCCAGCCAAACAGCCGCTGACTGGTTGGGTCTCCGCAGGCCCGGGCCAGCTCCTTCAAGGGCACATTTTTTCTGGCGGACTGGGCGGGACTTCTGTCCTCTGTCAGGTTTCTGAGAATTGCCTCAGCCCCGTCCGACTTCAGATTTCCCAGCCCCCAGGCAGGCAGAGAGGGTTCGCCAAAGTTAGGGTACGCCGTGAAGTCGGCCCCCATATACAGCACCGCCTCGGTAAGCCCCCCACCCAGGCTTTTCACCGAGCTGTCCTCTGCCAGCTCCCGGCAAAGCTCTGCCTCGGTGACGCCAAAGACCTCCTGCAGGGTCCTTGCGCCAAAGTGTTCCAGGGTCTTCTCCATCAGATAGGGCGGAATCCTTTCCAGGTCCTCCGGGGTAATCCACTCCGGATAGAACCGGCGGTTCTCCCCGGCGCAGCTGCCCTGGTGGACAAAGCAGCGGAATTCCCGGCCCACGTCCCGGCAACGCTCCTCCAGGCTCAGGCGGCGGACAAAGTCCTCCACTGCCGGGAGCTCGCCCAGGTTCCTCTTATTGACAAAGGCCTGCACCCGTGGGGCAATGCCTGCTTCCAGCAGCCGGTCCACTGACGTGAGAATGTCCTGATAAGCGCCCCGGCGGCCCGTAAACCAGTCCGTGGTCTCCTCCCCGCCGAACAGGGTGATCTGCACCACGTCCACGCCCACGGTCTTGAGCCAGGGGGCATAGCTCTCATCCCGGGCCACACGCCACAGGCTGGCCAGCTCGAAGTGGTCCCGCCCTCTGCAGGTGGAGAGCTCCTCGCACAGCTCCCACTTCTCCCGGTAATCGTCCCCAAAGTCCGGCTCCCGGGTCCAGTCGTAGACCACCAGCTCCCGGCAGAAGGGACGCAGGGCTCCGGCGGCAAAGCGCAGGTCCTCCGGGCCCAGCCGGGGGTTGGGTGCATGGCCCAGCCAGCAGTGCTTGCAGCGGTTGGGACACCCCAGCAGGTCCATGACCAAAGACAGCTTGTCGAATTTTTTCATGATTGGCAACCTCCTGTCAGACAGAAATCAGACAGAGTCCGCTTCTGCTTTATGTTAGGCTTTGGCTTTTAAGGGCGGGGTAAGGGCAGGCTCCCTCCCCATATCCGCCGCCCCGAAGACAGCCGCTCGCAACTTTGCGCTTCGCGCAAAGAATAGCCATTTTGCTCCGCAAAACGGCCTCAGCCGCGCAAAGAACACGCGCGGCTGGCTCGCTGGGCGCAGCAGCGCAGCTCTCCTACAACACGCCTTTTGTGGACATAACCCCGCTCTCCCGGACCACCGCGTCCTTCAAAGCATGGGCAAAGGCCTTGAACAACGCCTCTACCATATGATGGGTATTCGTCCCGTACTCGCACCCCAGATGCAGCGTCAGCCCCGCGTTCATAGCCACTGCCCGGAAAAATTCCTCCGTCATGCAGCTGTCATACTCCCCCACCCGCTCCTGAGGGAACTCCCCGCGAAACACCAGAAAGGCCCGTCCGCTCACATCCACCGCGCAGGTCCCCAAGGCCTCGTCCATGGGAATGGCCGCGTGTCCATACCGCCGCAACCCGGCCTTGTCCCCCAAAGCCTGGCCCAAGGCCTGCCCCAGCACAATGCCCACGTCCTCCACAGTGTGGTGGCAGTCCACCTCCAGGTCGCCTTTGGCCTCCACAGTCAGCCCCAGGCCCCCATGCACTGCCAGGGCGGTGAGCATATGGTCAAAAAAGCCCAGCCCGGTGGAAATACTTCTCTCCCCGCCGTCCAGGTTCACGCTGACACGCACCTCCGTCTCCCCGGTTTTTCGGTGGACCTGCCCGGTTCTGCTCATATCCATCCCCTCCCGATATTTTGAAATGCCCGCAAAAACGCCTGGTTTTCCTCCGGCAGGCCGCAGGTCACCCGCAGCAGCCCGCCGGTGTACCGCACCGCCACCCCCCGGCGCAAAAGCTCCTGCTGCACCCCTTGGCCGTCCTCCATGACCAGGGCCGCAAAATTGGTCTCTCCCGGCAGCAGACTGAACCAGCCCGGCATTTCCCGGGCAATTTCCCCCAGTCCGGCCAATAACTCCCGCCGGGAGTCCAGGATTCTTTTCAACGCCGCCTGCAGCAGCCGGGGCTGTTCCAGCATTCTCTGCCCCATGACCTGGGACAGGCTGTTTACATTATAGGGGGACTTGGCCGCCCGCAGCCTCCCGGTCAGCCTCTCTCCGGCCACGGCAAAGCCCAGACGCAGCGCCGCCATGCCCACCGCCTTGGAGCAGGTGCGCAGAATGATCAGGTTGTCAAAGGCCCCCTCCTCCCCCAGCAAGCTCTGAGAGGAGAAGTCCATATAGGCCTCGTCCAGCGCCACCAGGCCCTCCACCGAGCCCACCAGCCGCCGCACCTCCTCCCGCCCCAGCACCAGGGACGTGGGGTTGCAGGGGTTGCTGAAAATCAGCAGCCCCACCCGCTCTCTCCGGCAGGTCTCAATCACCTGGTCTATGTCCACAGCGCAGCCGGGCCTCTGCTTTTGTATGGCCACATGCCGGGCCTCCGCCAGAGCCCCTGCCTGGGTGTACATGGAAAAGTCCGGTTCCAGGGTGGCAAAGGCCTCTCCCTTGCACAAAAACGCCTGAAAAATCACGGAAATCAGCTCATCCGAGCCGTTCCCCGCCGTTACATGGGCCGGGTCCACCCCATAGTACCCGGCAAAGGCCCGGCAAAGGCCCTCTGCCGCCGGGTCCGGGTAGCGGTGAAACTCCGTCTCATCCACCGCGGCCTTCCACAGCGCCCGCACCTCCCGGGGCACGGCCAAAAAGGACTCGTTGGCGTCCAGCCGCACACAGCCGGCGTTGTCCACCGGGGCATAGGCGGCAAGGCCCGCAATTTTTTCGTTGAGCTGATACATGGCTACTCCCTCTTTCCGAATTCCTTCCGGCACCACATCACCGTGTCAAACACATCCTGAATCGAGTCCTCCGGCTCCGTATAGTGGCGGACGCCCAGGCTGTCCCAATACTCGTTTTGAAACAGCCGCTTCTTCACCGAGACCTCTACATTGCTGTCGTCGAAAAATATTTTATACTGCCGCCGCCCCACTGTATAATACAGCACAGCGGCCTGCTTTTTCTCCCCAATCCATTCCAGCTCTCCCTGGCCGGTAAGGGCCTTATACACGTCCTCCACCGTCTCAAGCTTTTTCTCCATCAGCGTTTCACCCGAACCTCAATGGAGTTGGCATGGGCGGTAAGCTCCTCGGTTTTTGCCAGCAGAATAATGTCCTCCGCAGCCTTCAGCAGCTCCTCCCGTGGGTAGTAGATAAAGCTGGACTTCTTCACAAAATCGTCCACCGAAAGGGGCGAGAAGAACCGGGCCGTGCCCCCGGTGGGCAGCACATGGTTGGCTCCCGCATAGTAGTCCCCCAGGGGCTCGGGGGCGTAATTGCCCAAAAATACCGAGCCCGCGTTGTCCAGCCGCCCCAAATAGGAGAAGGGGTCGCTGCAGCAGACCTCCAGGTGCTCAGGGGCCAGCTCGTTGGCAAACTCCACTGCCTCGTCCATGTCCCCGCAGACAATCACCGCCCCGAAATCGTCCAGGGCCTTCTCAATGATCTCCCGCCGGGAGAGCCCTTGCACCTGCCGGTACACCGCCTCCACGGTCTCTCGGGCCAATGCTTCGCTGGGGGTGATGAGCACCGCCGAGGCCATGGGGTCGTGCTCCGCCTGACTCATCAGGTCCGCTGCCAGAAATTCCGGGTCTGCGGTGCCGTCGGCGATAATAAGAATCTCGCTGGGCCCGGCAATCATGTCAATGTCCACCACGCCATACAGCTGCTTTTTGGCTGTCGCCACATAGATATTCCCAGGCCCCACAATCTTGTCCGCCTTGGGCACAGACTGGGTGCCAAAGGCCAGCGCGGCCACGGCCTGGGCCCCGCCCATCAAAAACACCCGGTCTACCCCGGCTGTCAAAGCAGCGGCAATAATATTGGGGTCCGGCCGGCCGGCCCGGCCCGGGGGGGTTGCCATCACGATTTCTCCCACCCCGGCCACCTTGGCGGGAATCACATTCATCAGCACCGAGGAGGGGTAGCCCGCTGTGCCGCCGGGCACATACACCCCGGCCCGGTGCAGCCCCCGCACCCGCTGGCCGGTGATTATGCCCCGGGGGTCCGGGTCAATGCGGCTCTGCTGCTTCTGCCGGGCATGAAAGTCGTAAATATTGGCAGCTGCCCGTTCCAACGCCCCAAGAAAATCCTTGCCGCAGTCCTTGGCAATGTCCTCCATCTCCTGGCGGCTCAGCTCCAGACAGTCAGGAGTCCAGCCGTCAAACCGGCAGGAGCAGGCCTTCACCGCCTCGTCTCCCCCCTGGCGCACCTCCTGGATGATGCCGGCCACAGCCTCCTCAATTTTCGGGTCCACAGTCCCTGCCCGGGACTTCAGGCTCTCAATAAACGCCCGGCGCTCCGGCCCGGCGGCAGTCACAACCTTTATCATGACAGTTTGCTCCTCTCTGCTTCTGTTGACGAAAAAACCTGTCTTTTTTGGGCCTGGCAGCTGGCGGTTTAGGGGGAGGCTTTTTCTTTTGTGGGCTTGTCCTTTGGCGGGCGATTGGCCCATATAGAGCTCCCTCACACAGCGTTTGGCGTGGGTGGCGGTTCGGGGGCTCCTGACATTGCCCTTCGGGCAAGTCACGGAGTTTGCCTCGACTCCGAAGGAGTCGCCTTTTGCTTCGCAAAAGTACCGGCAAACTCCTACCGGTAG
>NZ_JBQISV010000051.1:0-15533 GCF_056800975.1 Acutalibacter sp. | reverse complement strand
ACCCGCTCGCCGTTCTGCCACACCTCAAAGTGCAGGTGAGGGCCGGTAGAGTCGCCCGTGTTGCCCTCATAGCCAATCACCTGACCCTTTTCCACATACTGGCCCGCGCTCACTGCCACCGAGCTCATATGGGCATACAGGGTGCTGTAGGTGCCGTTGTGGTACAGGTACACATGGTAGCCCCAGCCCATGCCCCAGCTGTCTGCCGTCCAGGCCCGAATCACCTTGCCGGACTCCGCCGCCACAATGGCTGTGCCATAGTCGCCGGCAATATCCATGCCCTTGTGGCCCCGGGCCCCGCCGTACTCGTCTGAAATGTAAGACACTCCCGGCATGGGCCAGCACGGACTAAATCCAGAGGCGACATTGCTGCCGTCCGGGTTCCAGGTGGCAGAGCCGCTGCCGCCGGGGTTGCTTGCCCCGCCGGAGCCGTTGGCGGCAGCATTGGCCGCAGCCTCCTCCGCCCGCTTGCGGGCCTCCTCCTCCAGGCGTTTTTGCTCGGCAACCAGGTCCTGAATCTCCTTGTCCCGGGCCGCAATCTCCTCCTCGTTCTGAGAAAGAGCATGGTTGGTAGCCGCCTGGGCCCCCTGCAGCTCCTCAATGGCGGCGGCGTTCTCCGCATACAGCTCGGTGAGCTCGTCCTGCTTCTGCTCCATGCCCTTCTGCAGCTCGGCCACCTTGGCCTTCTGACGCTCCCGCTCCTGCCGCTCGTCCTTGGTGGAGTCCATATAGGCCTCGATCTTGTCAATCAGCTCCTTGTCATGGCGGCTCATGTTGCTCAGCATCTCCGAGCGCATGGAGAAGTCGTTGAAGCTGTTGGAGGCGAGCAGAATCTCCAAAGTGCTCACCGACCCGGCCCGGTAAATGGCAACCACCCGCTGCCGGAACTGCTCCAGGGTCTCGGCGGACTCCTCTTGAGCCTTCTTCAGCTTCAGGTCCAGCTCGTGGATGTTGGCGTTGAGCTCCTCAATGTCCTGCCGGGCTGAGGTGATCTGGGTTTCCAGCACCGTGATCTGCTCCTGCAGGGTCTCCTGATACTCCTGCTTCTGGGCCTCGTCCTCCCGCAGCTCCGCCAGCTTGGCGGAAAGGGCCTGCCGCTCCTGTTCCAGCTCTGCCTGTTCGGCCTCCACCTCTTCAATGGTACGGGCCGCTACAGAGACGGGCGTAAGTACCAGCAGCGTAGCTGCCAGCAGTGCCGAGAGGCACCGCTTGACCCTGCCGGGCTTCCACTTTAATTTCATGCGATTCCTTCCTTTCTTAAGGGAATTTTCACATCCTTGACATGATTTTTTCTTATTATAGACCGATTTCGCCTCATCTTTTTTCTCTAAAAGAATTATATTTGTAAACAAATCGTGAAATAGCACATCTTGTATCGACCTGCGGGCAGGATACAAGAGCGGCAGCGTCTGTGTGAAAAAACCGGATGAAATGAAAAAAGGCCGGGCGTTTCCCGGCAAGGGGCTTGTTCCAGCCCTTATTGCCAGCGTTTGCCCAGCAGTTTTTCTACGCTTTTCATGATCTGTCTGGCGCTGTGGACCTCGCTGCGCTGGCCTTGGGCCCGCAGGGCTACCAGGGCGGCTGCCGCCGCTACCATGCTCCAACCTGCCACGCCCAACGACCACTGCTCACGGACCAGCGTTGTCAACAAGCTCAACCCTGTTCCCTCCTTATTCTTTGGCTTGGGGAATACAGCCAAAGTCCAATATGAACTGCCATACCCGTTCCAGGCGGGTGACATCCCAGGTGCGTTCCTGCCCAAAGGCCTTTACGGTGAGCTCTACCCGGCTGGGAGATTTCTCCACCCGGGCCAGGGGGACGGCGTCCCCGAAGCTGAGCCTGCGGCCCTGGTAGTCGACAGTGAGAATGCCGGCAGTGGTGAGCAGGACGAAAAGACCCAGGCCAAGGCCAAGCCAGAAAAAGCGCGTGTTTTGCTTCATAGGAGACTCCTTTGCGGGAAAGCATTCTTTAAAGGATACCTTTCCCGGTCAAAACGAAAATATACAGAAGCAGCGCACAAAACGCGGGGCGCGCTGGCACGCCAGCGCTGGGTGTGGTGGGGGGAGCTGGGGGTTGTGGTCGCGGTTTGAGGGTTTGATGGGGCAGCGGGGGTTTTGGCAGGGGATGATGGTGTGGTCTGGTGGCAGGGCGAGAGACTGGGGGGAGGACAGCGGCGGGGATGCGGGTATTCGGACTGCAAGCGGCAGTATTGACGCCCGGCGCCTTGTGCTGAAAGCTTGCCCTTTGCCCTCACCGGCACTCCTTTAAGGTCTCGCCCAGAATCTCCCCCACCAGCTGGCCGGTGTACCGGGCCTCGGCCACGGTGTTGACTTCTGTCCCCACCTCCACCAGAATGGACCCGTGGGTGGCGTTCATGTTGTATTTGCTGTTGGAGAAGCTCAAGGGCCGCATGAGCCCGGGGTACAGGGCCTGGGCTTTTTGCTGCACCCGCAGCATCAGCCGCAGGTTCTGCCGCCAGTCTGGAAAGTCACCCCAGCTGCCGTCTGCGTCGCACCCGGCCAGCAGCATGGCCTGGGCCGCTTTGCGCCCGCCCACCTCTGCCGTGGGCTTATACTTCACCCCCGCCTCGGTGGTCATGGAGTCCCTGTGCAGGTCAATGGTCACCTGAATGCCCGGGTATTTCGCCAGGTTGGTTTGAATCACCTCCCAGGAGCGGTCGTAAGAGCCGTTGAACACGGTGTCGTTCACGGTTTTGTCGTGAACCACGCCAATGCCCTGGGCTTCCAGGGACTTTCGCAGCTCTTCGCCCGCCGCCACTACGCTGGCGTCCTGGTTTTGTGTGCGGGTGGGGCTGTCGGTGTAGTAGAAGCCCGGGGCGCTGGCGGCGTAGGCCTCACTGGTGTGGGTGTGGTAGATGAGCACCTCCACGCTGCCGTCCAGCTTCATGTGGACGTCCGGGTCTTCCAGCAGCTCCGCGGCCAGGTCTGTGCCTGAGTCTGTGGAGTCCCGCACAAAAAAGCTGTCTATCTGGGCGCCGCCCTCCAGCTGAATCTCCTCCACCGGCCCGCTGGCCCGGTCAGGGTCCGGGGTGGCCTGAGTGCCGGGAAGCAGGTCGCTGTGGAAGGGGACGATGCCGTCGTCAGGCAGGCCGCCGCTGTGGACGGTGTGCCAGTCCTCTTCTGCCAGCAGACCGTTCTGACCCCATACCGGGGCGGTAGGGGCCGCGCTGGGCGGGGGGGAGGGGCTGGCCTGGGGTTGGCTCATGCCGGCGGCCAGCAGCAGGGCCTGGCCGCCGCGCTCCTGAGCCCAGCTTTGCAGACTGCTGGCAGCGCACCACAGGCAGATAGCGGCGCAGGCCAGCATGATCAGGCTTTTGCCGAGACGGCGGATTTTTTTCATGAAGAGCATCCCTCGCTTTCCAGAAATAAACAGGCGCAAAAGTGTCAGAAAAACACTGCGCTTGTCTTTCATCAAAAATAATTTACAATTTACCTCTTGCGCGTCTATCAAATCTTTAGTATAATAAATTATAAAATAAAATTTTATAAATGAACACACCAAAGAAAGGAGACCGCCGCCATGTCTATTTATTCCGAGCTCCGGCCAGAGATTCAGGCCCTGGCCCAGCAATGTGTCAGCAACAGCCGGATCGACCCTGAGCTGTATACCAGATTCGACGTAAAACGCGGACTGCGCGACCTGAACGGCAAGGGCGTGCTTACCGGCCTCACCAACATCTCTGAGATCGTGTCCTCCAAGGAGGTGGACGGCAAGTCCGTGCCCTGCGAGGGCAAGCTCTATTTCCGGGGGTATGATGTGGAGGAGCTGATCCGCCGCCAGCCCGCCACCGACAGCTTTGGCTTTGAGCGCACCGCCTATCTGCTGCTGTTCGGCCAGCTGCCGGAGGAGGGCCAGCTCAAGGAGTTCTGCGGCCTTTTGTCCTTCTACCGCACTTTGCCCACCAGCTTTGTCCGGGACATTATTATGAAAGCCCCCAGCAGCGACATGATGAACACCCTGGCCCGCAGCGTCCTCACCCTCTATTCATATGATGAAGACGCCGAGGATATTTCTATCCCCAATGTTCTGCGCCAGTGTATGCAGCTGATTGCTCTGTTCCCCCTGCTCTCGGTATACGGCTACCAGGCCTACCGGCACTATCACGACGGCCAAAGCCTGTTTATCCACCAGCCGGACCCCAAGCTCTCTACTGCGGAGAACATTCTGCGCATTCTGCGCCCGGACTGTCAGTATACCGCCCTGGAGGCCAAGGTGCTGGATATTGCCCTGATTCTTCACGCGGACCACGGCGGCGGCAACAACTCCACCTTTACTACCCATGTGGTCACCTCCTCGGGCACGGATACTTACTCGGCCATTGCCGCGGCCCTGGGCTCGCTGAAGGGGCCCAAGCACGGCGGGGCCAACATCAAGGTGGTGCAGATGTTTGAGGACATCAAGTCCCACATAAAGGACTGGAACGATGATGAGGAGATCAGCGCCTACCTCTACAAGCTGCTGCACAAGGAGGCCTTTGACCGCTCGGGGCTGATCTACGGCATGGGCCACGCGGTGTACTCCATCTCCGACCCCCGGGCCAAGACCATGGCCCGGTTTGTGGAGGGGCTCTCTCAGGAGAAGGGCCGCACCGAGGAATACCGGCTGTATCAGAATGTGGAACGCCTGGCCGTGGAGGCCATTACCAAGGACCGGAAGATCTATAAGGGCGTTTCGGCCAATGTGGACTTTTACAGCGGCTTTATTTACAGTATGCTGGACCTGCCCATGGAGCTTTATACCCCGATCTTCGCCATTTCCCGCATTGCCGGATGGAGCGCCCACCGCATTGAGGAGTTGATTGGCGGGGGCAAGATCATCCGTCCCTCGTACAAAAGCGTTCAGCCCCACCGGCAGGCGTAAGCCCTGGCTCAAAGGAGAGGCCGTGCCTGAGGGCAGAGTGGAAGGGGAAAAGCCAAGGCGTTTTCTCTGCGCTCATTTCCGGGGAAATGAAGGGGTTTTGCCGGCGGCTTTCCCGTCTGGCAAAATTTTGCTTGACATTCCCAGGCTTCAGTGCTAGAATGAATCAACCTCTCTGATCATTTTTCTATACACAATGGCGCAAACCGTGTACGTTGCACGTTTCGGCGCAGTACGTTTCCGGGAACCTTTCGCTTTTCGTGTCAAAGCGGGCGGGTTCTCTGGCCGTGCTGTGCCTTTTTGTGTCAAAAGGCAATCTATGGTTCAAA
Source organism: Acutalibacter sp. (assembly GCF_056800975.1). Taxonomy (NCBI): domain Bacteria; kingdom Bacillati; phylum Bacillota; class Clostridia; order Eubacteriales; family Acutalibacteraceae; genus Acutalibacter; species Acutalibacter sp. The sequence continues at coordinate 10,326 of NZ_JBQISV010000051.1, read as the reverse complement.
AAACGAGGTGCGTATGAAAAAGAAGTCATCCAAAAAATCAAGCATTCTCCGCTTTTTCCCCTTTACCAAGGGGCTGCGGGGCTGCTTCCTTCTGTCCGCCGTCACGGTGATTCTGTCGTCTCTGTGCAACTACATGACGCCCCAAATCATCCGGGTTACGGTGGACTCGGTCATCAACAGCGAGCCCTTCGCCCTGCCCGCCGGCGTGCTGGGCTGGGTAGAGTCTCTGGGCGGGCGGGAGTTCCTGCGCAGCCACATTGTGGTGTGCGCGGGGGCGGCGCTGCTGTTTGCGGCAGTGGCGGGGGTTACCAACTACCTCAGCCGCACCAGCCTGGCCAAGGCCAGCGAGGGCACTGTGCAGCGGGTGCGTGACCGGCTGTTCAGCCACATCCAGCGTCTGCCCTATGCCTGGCACAATTCCCACCAGACCGGGGACATCATCCAACGCTGCACCCAGGATGTGGAGCTCATCCGCAATTTTGTCAACGACCAGCTGATGGCCGTGGTGCGCACGGTACTGGCTATTGTGATCTCGCTGTCGCTGATGTTTTTGATGAACCTGCGGCTCTCGCTGCTGGTGCTGGCCTTTATCCCGGTGGTAATGGGATTCTCCATGATATTCTTTGTGGTGGTCGGCAAGCGTTTTGAGCAGGCCGACCAGACCGACGGCCAGCTCACTGCCCTGGTGCAGGAGAACCTGACCGGGGTGCGGGTGGTGCGGGCCTTTGGCCGGGAGCGCTTTGAGATTGACCGCTTCAACAAAAAGAACCAGGAGTTCGCGGACCAGTGGTCCCATCTGGGCACTGTGCTGGGAGTCAACTGGGGCATTGGCGAGCTGTTCGCCGGGCTGCAGGCCCTGGTGGTCATTGTGGCGGGGGTGTTCTTTGTAGAGGCAGGGGACATTACCCAGGGAGAGTTCCTGGCATTTACAGCCTACAACTCCATGCTGGCCTGGCCGGTGGCCCAGCTGGGGCGTATTCTCAGCGAGCTGAGCAAGACCTCCATCAGCGCCACCCGGATCTTCGACATTCTGGACGCGGAGGAGGAGAAGGACTGCGCCTCTCCCCAGACGCCGCCCCTCACCGGAGACATTGTTTTCGACCATGTGAGCTTTGGCTATAGCGAGGGCGTGGACGTGGTGGAGGATGTGAGCTTCACCATTAAGGCGGGCAGCACCTTTGGCATTCTGGGGGCCACAGGCAGCGGCAAGTCTACCCTGATGTACCTGCTGGACCGGCTCTATGAGCTGCCGGAGGGGCAGGGGACTGTGTCCATCGGCGGGGTGGATGTGCGGCGGATGAAGCTGGAGCACCTGCGCCGGGGCGTGGGCATGGTGCTGCAGGAGCCCTTCCTGTTCTCCAAGACCTTTCGGGAGAGCATTGCCGACGGAGCCGGCCGCCAGGACCTGGACACGGTGCGCCGGTACGCCCGCATGGCGGTGATTGACGACGCCATTGAGAACTTCTCCCAGGGCTACGAGACCCCCATCGGGGAGCGGGGCGTGACCATTTCCGGCGGGCAGAAGCAGCGGGTGGCCATTGCCCGGATGCTGATGCAGGACACCCCCATCAAGGTGTTTGACGACTCCCTCTCGGCAGTGGACATGGAGACGGACCAGAAGATCCGCCAGTCCATCCAGGAGAATGTCCGGGGCACCACGATCCTGATTGCCCACCGCATCACCACCTTGATGAACGCGGACCAGATTCTGGTGCTGGACCGGGGCCGGGTGGCCCAGCTGGGCACCCATCAGGAGCTTATCGCCCAGGACGGGATTTATAAAAAGATTTATGAGATGCAGAAGTCGTAAGGAGGAGCTGGTATGTACCGTGAAATGACGGTGGCTGATACCGCTAAGGTGCTTCCACTGTATATAGATTACTATAATACCTGCGAAGGAGGCTGCTGGACAGCTGAAACCGCAGGAAAGCGTATCCGCCAGGTGTTGAGCATGAACGGCGGATGGGGACTGCTGCTTGAAGAGGACGTCCCGGTGGGGTTCGCCATGGGTTATTTCAAACAGTATGACGACCTGTGTGCCTTCACTCTGGAGGAAATCGTGATTGAGCGGGGCCGCCAGGGAAAAGGCTTCGGCTCCGCCCTGCTGTCAGAGGTAGAGAACCGGGTCAGGACCCTGGGAGCGGCAGGAGTAGAACTGAGCGCCGTGAATGATGAGGCCCACCATAGGTTTTATGCCCGGGCCGGTTATGGCGATGCGAAGAATTTCGTGCTGAAGGTAAAGTGGTTCCAATAGTCAGGCCACACCCTCTGTGAAATCGTGTGTAAGGAGAATTCCATGGATATAGAAAAGAAGGAAAACAAACCAAAGGAGCGTTTCCATTCCTTTAAGGTGTGGGGCAAAATGCTCCCCTATATCAAGCCCTACCGGGGGCTGGTCGCGGTCATTCTCGCGGCCATGCTGGCCGACGCGGCCACCTCGGTGGCTTATACCCTGCTGGTGGGCTATGTGGTGGACCGGTTCGTCACCCCCGGCGTCAGCCAGGGCATTATGGGCTTTGCCCTGTTCTACCTAGGGCTGGTGCTGGTAAAAACCCTTTGCCAGATTACCCTGGGCAGCGTGGCCCTGCGCATTGAGATGTACATAGGCCGTGACATGAAGCGGGATCTGTTCGCCCATTTGCAGGCTCTGAGCTTTTCTTACTACAACCAGACCCCTGTGGGCACCATTGTGGCCCGGGCTCTCAACGACCCCGGCCGCATTGCCGAGGGCATTCCCTGGTTTGTGGTAGACGCGGTGTATTGCAGCGTGTATGTGCTCAGCTGCCTTGTGGTTATGCTGGTTATCAACTGGCAGCTGGGCCTGCTGGTGCTGGCAGTGGTGCCCTTTATCGCGGTGTTTACCGTGTTTTTTGAAAAGCGCATTCTGCGGGTGAACCGCAAGGCCCGCAAGATCAACGCCGAGGTCACCCGGCACTACAACGAGGGCATCTCCGGAGCCAAAACCTCCAAAACCCTGGTGATTGAGGACAAGAACCTGCAGGCCTTCCATGAGGTCAGCGACAGTATGCGCCGCACCAGCATCAAGGCTGTCCGGCTGGACGCTATCTATATTCCGGTCATCAGCTTTCTCACGGCAGTGGCTGTGTCCTTTGTGCTTACGGGGGGCGGCAGCTCGGCCATGGCGGGAGGCATCAGCATTGGGGGGCTCACAATTTTTGTCAGCTTTGCCCTGCAAATTGCCGAGCCGGTGCAGGCCCTGGCCTTTCAGGTGACCCGCTTTGTGGCCATGCAGGCCAACATCGAACGGGTGACCGAGCTGTTGGCTCTGAAGCCGGAGATCACGGACACCCCGGAGGTCATAGAGAAGTACGGCACCAGCATGGACCCCAAGCGGGAGAACTGGGAGCCTCTGCAGGGCCGGGTCACCTTTGAGGACGTGACCTTCCGCTATCCGGACGGCCACGAGAATGTGCTGGAGCACTTTGATCTGGAGGTGCCTGCCGGGTCCACTGTGGCTATTGTGGGCGAGACCGGCGCGGGCAAGTCCACTTTGGTGAACCTGTGCTGCCGGTTCTTCGAGCCCACCGGGGGGCGCATCCTTATTGACGGCCGGGACTACCGGGAGCGGAGCATGCTGTGGCTGCACAGCGGCATTGGCTATGTGCTGCAGACCCCCCACCTGTTTTCCGGCTCGGTGAAGGAGAACATCCGCTATGGGCGGCTGGACGCCACTGACGAGGAGATTATGGCCGCGGCCAAGCTGGTGAACGCCCATGAGTTTATTATGCGCATGGAGAAGGGCTATGACAGCGATGTGGGAGAGGGCGGCGGCCAGCTCTCCACCGGCGAGAAGCAGCTGGTGAGCTTTGCCCGGGCCGTGCTGGCCGACCCCCGCATTTTTGTGCTGGACGAGGCCACCGCCTCCATCGACACCAAGACCGAGGCGCTGATTCAGGAGGCCATCTCTACCCTGTTGGAGGGGCGCACCTCCTTCCTCATTGCCCACCGGCTCTCCACCATCCGCAAGGCAGACATGATTCTGGTGGTGCGGGATGGAAAAATTATCCAGCGGGGCGCCCATCAGGAGCTGATGGACCAGGGCGGCTATTACGCAGACCTGTACAACAAGCAGTTTGAGACAGAGTCTACCGAGAACGCCTTTGGGGTATAACCGGCCGCTTTGGGGGCAGGCTAAGGAGAGCAAGGCCAATGGCCTGCAAATTCTAACGAACCCGAGGTGGTCAGTATGAAGAACAAATTGGAGTGCTCTGTTACCGCCTGCCGCCACAATGTCAACAGCCTGTGCGACCTGCCCAGCATCAAGGTGGAGGGCCCCGGCGCCTGCTGCAGCGACCAGACCTGCTGCGAGTCCTTTGAGGAGCGCACCAGCGCGGGCAGCAACGCGGTCTCCGGCTCTTATGCCAGCCCCGACACCTCTATTGACTGCAAGGCCCACAACTGCACCTACAACAACAACTGCAAGTGCGAGGCCGAGTGCGTATGCGTGGGCTGCTGCTGCGGCGACGTCACCAGCAAAAGCGGCACCGAGTGCTGCACCTTCCGTCAGGGCTGATTTTTTCACAGAGCGCCGGGTTCAGATTGACCCGGCCTCTTTCTTTTTGTGCAAAATGTCGGTGGAAATTTGCGTGGGGACTGTGCTATAATGGATAATAAGAGAGAGAACCAGTGTCTTGCGGACTTTTCTGAAAGTCCCAATTCGACTTCATGTTCCTGGTAAAAATATATCAACTAAATATTATAAATGGAGGTAGTGATAAATGACTAGGTGGGAGTGCTACATAGAAGAATACGAATCTGAGAATGGATTGGCAGCTAGACTAAGGGATAAAACGACAAATAAGAAGGTATCAATACAAGTAACATCTTTAGAGGGGAAAATGCACTTTTTACAATTTCTTAGTGCAGCAAAAGTTAATAAAGAGATAATGCCAACTATATTTGACAGAGATGGTGAGGATGTCATAGCAGTTTATGGTGTAAAGCAAAAGGAAAATAAGAATACCATCTTTATAGATACAGATAAAGATGGTGGTGGATATCTATTTGAATAATTATACAAAAGGAGTTTGGATTGTATCAACGGGAACACAAAAGCGAATTGGGTGTTTTGAAAGGGTCCGGGCACGGAAAGACGCTGCGGGGCATACATTGCATATTAGTGGGATGAAAGGGAATCCAACGGGGGAGGAGAGGGCATGTACGGCGCGATATTGGGCGATATCGCCGGGTCACGGTTTGAGTTTACCCGTCCGGAACGCTTTGACTGGCGCACGGAGGAGCTGTTCAGCGGCATGAGCACCTATACCGACGACACGGTGCTGACCATTGCCACCAAATACGCCCTGCTCACCGGCGTGCCCTATTTTCGGGCCTACCGGCAGTTCGGGCGGCGATATATGCAGGCGGGGTATGGGCCCATGTTCAAAAGCTGGCTCCATGCCCAGTCTGAGCGGGGCTACCACAGCTACGGCAATGGGTCGGCCATGCGGGTGAGCTATATCGGCTGGCATTTTGACAGCCTTGAGCTGGTAGAGCGGGAGGCTGCGGCCAGCTCCATGTGTACCCACGACCACCCGGAGGGGGTGAAGGCAGCCCAGGCCGCCGCCGCTGCGGTATATATGGCCCGCACCGGGGCCAGCAAGGCGGAGATCGCCTATTATATTCACAAGAAATACCGGTACCGGGTGCTGCGCCCCCTGGCGCTCTACCGGCCCTTTGGCAGATTTGACGTTACCGCCAAGGGTACCATGCCCCTGGCCATCCGGTGTTTTCTCGAGTCCGAGGACTGGGAGAGCTGCATTCGCAATGTGTACAGCGTGCGCTGCGATACGGACACGGTGGGCTGTATTGCCGGGGCCATTGCCGACGCTTTTTATGGCGGCACAGGACAGGACGAGGACGCCCTGCTGCGGCGGTTCCTCATCCGGCCCAACCGGGTGGGAGCCTTTGACACCTATCTGTACGACTGGGCGGTGAAGACGCCCCAGCGGTTCGCTCAGGAGCAGCAGGAAGAGGAGAAAGGAGAGATGGAGCATGATACTGCAGACCTACCAGTCCCAGCTGGTGCTGAAGACCCTGAAGGCTGGACAGGTGTACCGGGCCAAGCCCAATCTGAGACTGCGGGGGGAGTATGACGCGCTCATCGACATGTTTGGGCTGCACTGCGAGTGCCCGGTGTTCGCGGTGGTCAAGGGCAAAAAGCAGAATACGGGGGGCAAGGTCTCCGGCTCGGTGCGCCTGACGCTGGATGTGCCCGACCAATATGTGCGCCTGACAGAGTATGGCCAGTGGGCGGACTTCCTCTACGTCTTCAAATATGCCAAGCCGGGCAACTACAAGGTGCTGCGGCCGGACTGCGAGGAGATTACGGTGCGGCAGTATAACCAGCTGCTGGAGAGCCTGAAGACCCAGAAGAAGCTGTCCCAGTACGAGTGCCCCCAGGTGGTGCTGGAACGCATTGAGCCGGCCTGGCTGAAAAGTGTGAAGATTTTTGGGAAATCGGGGCTGCTGAGTAAGCTGATTCACAGATAAGAGCGAAAAATGACCTGTTGGGGTTGAGACGGCATGGCGCAGGCTGTGCCGTTTTCTTTATGGAGAATAAAAAATTTGCAACCCCGATTTGAGGGATTGCAAAGGAAAGTTCCCCTGACCGCAGCACGGAACCCGGATTTGTACCGCCGGTAAAAGGTGCGAGTATGCGGTCGGGGTATGGCACGGGGCGAGCTCATGGCCTTGCCAAAGCTGCGCAGCGGCGGAGGTTCAGACTGCCGCCGGGCCAAGCGGCTAGGGCTTGTTTGAAAAATCGAAAACACTATCTTTTTGAGCAGAGAGGCCGCTTTCTGCGTCGAACATTCTTGCATTTGTCCTCTTCTGCTTTCAAACAAGCTTGAAAGGCCGCGCCCATTTTTCCAGAAAAGGAAGGTCTTGAGCCACCCTCCAATTATAAGCCAGCCTTTGAGAGGGGGAGGGCCTTGCTGTCAGCAAAAACGGGAATCCTGTTTGTCCCCCAAAACCAGCAAGCCTTAAATCTGGAAAATGAAGATAATCAGGCCGTACACTACCGAGGCTGTAATGCCAAACACCAGCACAGGCCCGGCCACAGTGAAAAGCTTGGCCCCAAGGCCGGTGATGAAGCCTTCAGATTTGAATTCCATGGCCGGGGACACCATGGAGTTGGCAAAGCCGGTGATAGGAACCAGTACCCCCGCGCCGGCGTATTTGGCGATATTGTCGTACCAGCCCAGAGCGGTGAGGGCTGCGGAGGTCAGAATCAGGCTGACAGACACCGCCATGCGGGCCTGAGGCAGGTCCAGGCCCAGATTTTGATAGAGCTGGCACAGCAGCTGGCCCAGGGTACACACCAGGCCCCCGGTGAGAAAGGCCAGGGCGCAGTCCTTGACCACAGGGGAGGGCGGAGAGGCCGCTTTTACGGCCTGAGCGTATTCCTGGGGAGAGATGCTTTTCATAAGGCCACCATCCTTGCTTGAGAAGTATGGCTTTAGTGTGCCCGGGCAAGGCGGGATTATTTGCAGAAAACGGCGAAGAAAACAAAAAGACTGACCGGGACTGGGCCCTGGTCAGCCGGAAAGCAGCGGGGAGGTTTACTGGTCTCTGCCGCAGCATTTTTTGTATTTTTTGCCGCTGCCGCAGGGGCAGGGGTCGTTGCGGCCAATTTTGGGGCCTTTTACCACGGTTTTTGAGTTTTTCTGCTCTCGATAGAGCTCCTTGCGGCGCTCGGGGGTGAGCAGGGGCTCCCACTCGGGCAGATTGTAAAGCCACTCGGCCTTGGCGTCCACCATGTTTTTGTAGAGCAGCTCCATGTCATAGGCCAGGCTCACCTCAGAGTCGGCCTCCAGGCTGTCCAGGTCGTTGGGGGTCTTCAGGCTGTCGTTGATGCCGTCCAGAAAGCCGGTCATGGTGATCAGGTCCACACCAAACTTTTTAGCGTAGGACTGGACCGTGCTTTTGCGGGGCTTGGAGGTAAGGATCTGCTTATAGAACTGGGTTTCCTGGTCAAAATACTCCTTCCAGAAGCTGGGGCCGTTTTTCTCCTGCTGTTGTTGGGCGTAGTCTCTCCATTCGTTGAGCAAAGGCAAATCAAACACTCCTCAAGATGTTATTTTCTCCATAATACCACAGGTCCCGGTGAGATGTCAACTGGGCGGCGTTCGGGGGAGTGACCAAACTATCGAGGTTTTCTTCGGGATTTTTTGAGTAATGGAAAAAGGCTTTGCCTGTGGAGTAGGTTGGTCCACAGCATGTTTTACTCAGTCATGGAGTTTGGCCCTTTCAGACAGGCGCGCTTCCCTTGGCATTCTCTTGACGCGCCTGCCCCAGGGCAGTATAATGAAAGAAAACGAAAGGAGGCCTGCCCGTGACCATCCCGATTCCTTCCCATGTCCGCCAGGTGATGGCCCGGTTGGAGGCCGCCGGCCACCAGGCCTGGTGTGTGGGCGGCTGTGTCCGGGACTGCCTGCTGGGCCGGAGTCCTGCGGACTGGGATGTGGCCACCAGCGCCCTGCCCCAAGAGACCGCCGCCTGCTTTGGAGACCGCACTCTGGCGCGGGCGGGCATGGACTATGGCACTATAGGGGTGGGGACGGAGGCAGGGGTGGTGGAGGTGACCACCTACCGGGTGGACGGGGCTTACTCCGGGCACCGCAGGCCGGAGCAGGTGGCCTTTGCCCGCTGCTTGGAGGAGGACCTGGCCCGGCGGGACTTCACTATAAACGCCATGGCCTATCACCCGGAGCGGGGGCTGGCAGACCGGTTTGGAGGGCAGAGGGACCTGAAGGCTGGTCTGCTGCGCTGTGTGGGCGACCCTGCCCGCCGGTTTGACGAGGACGCCCTGCGGATTTTGCGGGCCCTGCGCTTTGGGGCGGCGCTGGGCTTTGCGCTGGACCCTGCCGCTGTTCAGGCGGCACAGGAGGCCCGGGGGCTGCTGGGAGGCGTTTCGGGCCAGCGGGTGCAGGAGGAGCTGACCAAGCTGCTCTGCGGCCCCTTTGCCGGGCGGACATTGGCGTACTACCCCAGCCTCGTCTTCGCTGCTCTGCCCGAGCTGGCCCCGTTAGCCGGGTGCGCCCAGGAGAGCCCCTATCACTGCTTTGACTGCTGGGGGCATACAGTTCACGCGGTGGATGGGGTGCCCCAGGAGCCTGTGCTGCGGTGGGCGGCCTTGCTGCACGACTGTGGCAAGCCGTCTGTCAAAAGCATGGGGCCTGATGGGAGAGCGCATTTTTACGGCCACCCTAAAATCAGCGGGCAGATCGCCCGGACGCTGATGGAAAGGCTGTGCTTTTCCAACCAGCGGAAGGCGGCGGTGTCGGCATTGGTAGAGCGGCATGGGGAGCCTCTGCCCATGCCGGAAAAGCGGGTGAAGCGTCTGCTGGCCGCCTTGGGAGAGGAGGGCTTTGGCCGGCTGCTTTTGTTGATGCGGGGGGACGTGCTGGCTCAGGCGCCGGGGCTGGCCCAGGAGCGGCTTGGGCTGCTGGCCCAGGCAGAGGCTTTGGGAGGCCGGCTGCTGCGCCAGGGGGCCTGCCTGACCCTGAGGGACCTGGCGGTAGGGGGCGGCGACCTGCTGGCCCTCGGCCTGCCCCAGGGGCCGGAGCTGGGGGCTGTGCTGCGCCGGCTGCTGGACGAGGTGCTGGCTGGGGAGCTGGCAAACGAAAGGCCCGTGCTTTTGGCACGGGCCGGGGAAATAGGGGGCGTTCCCATAGGCTGAATGGGGAAGCTGCCTGCAAACGCTTGTGGGAACGCGCCCAGGGGAGCCGTCTACATAAGAGGTTTATGTAGGGCCTAACCCAAAGCTGATGGACAGGGCCTGATTGACCCTGCTCATAGAGCGCTGGTCCAGCCTGCCCATTTTTTCCCGCAGGCGGTGCTTATCCAGGGTGCGGACCTGCTCCAGCAGAACCACCGAGTCCTTGATCAGACCGCTGCCCTGGGCGTCCACCTCGATGTGAGTGGGCAGGGCAGCTTTGTCCCGCTGGCTGGTAATGGCCGCGGCAATGACTGTGGGACTGAACCGGTTGCCCACGTCGTTCTGTATGATCAGCACGGGCCGCACGCCGCCCTGTTCAGAGCCCACCACAGGGCTCAGGTCGGCATAGTAGATATCTCCTCTGTGTACGTTCACGGCTTTTCACTCTCCTGTTCTCCTTGAGGTCTTTGCTTCTATTCTGAGCGGAAAGAGGAAAGCTTATTCATTGGGACTGAAAAAACTTCCATTCCATAGTATTCGGGGGACAAGAGAGAGTGAAGGAAAGGAGCCTGCCAACAGGAAAAAGCCTGGGGTTTTCCCCTACGCTGAAAGGATACGAGCTTGTACGAATAAGATATTGCGCC
>NZ_JBQISV010000050.1:0-15650 GCF_056800975.1 Acutalibacter sp. | reverse complement strand
CCCCTCACTCCCTATGGTACCCCCTCCACCCAGGAGGTGCCTGACGCCATTGAGCCCTATTTGGAGGAGCATGATGTGATGCTGCTGGAAAACCACGGGGCCCTGGCCGTGGGCAGCGATGTGCTCACCGCCTTTTACCGCATGGAGAGCCTGGAGCTGTGGGCCAAAATCACCATCAACGCAGTGATTCTGGGGGGCAGCTGGGATATCAGCCGGGAGAACATTCAAAAGCTCATTGACCTGCGGAGCTACTACCAGGTCACAGGGCGGCACCCGGGCTACCGGCAGTTCAACCCCCAGGACCCCCTGCTTCACAAAAACGAGGCTCCGGATTCAGAGGAGCCCACTCATTCCAACTGACACAGAAACGGAGGAAATGAACATGCAGTATCCAAAAATTGGCATCCGCCCTGTGATCGACGGCCGCTGGGGCGGCATCCGGGAGGGCCTGGAGGCCCAGACCATGGGCATGGCCCGGGCCGCGGCAGAGCTGATCACCACCACCCTGAAATACCCCGACGGCACGCCTGTGCAGTGTGTTATCAGCGACACCACCATTGGGGGCGGGGCCGAGGCGGCCCAGTGTGCGCAGCAGTTCTCTGCGCAGAATGTGGTGGCCACGCTCAGCGTCACCCCCTGCTGGTGCTATGGCTCTGAGACCTTTGACATGGACCCCCAGACCATCAAGGCGGTGTGGGGCTTTAACGGCACCGAGCGTCCCGGGGCGGTCTATCTGGCCGCTGTGATGGCCGCCTATGCCCAGAAGGGTCTGCCCGCCTTCTCCATCTACGGCCATGACGTGCAGGACCTGGGGGACAGCTCCATCCCCGCCGACGTGGCGGAGAAGCTGCTGAGGTTTGCCCGGGGCGCTGTGGCAGTGGGCTGGATGAAGAACAAGTCCTATGTCAACCTGGGGGGCGTGGCCATGGGCATTGCGGGCAGCTTCTGCAATGCGGACATGTTCCAGAAATATTTCGGCATCCGGGCCGAGTGGGTGGACATGACCGAGCTGCTGCGCCGGGTCACCCTGGAAATTTATGACAAGGACGAGTATGAGAAGGCCCTGGCCTGGATCAAGGCCAACTGCCGGGAGGGCTTTGACCTGAACAGCGGCAAGTCCTTCCCGGAGATCATCACCCGCTCCAAGGTGGTGCCGGCGGACAAGGATTGGGCGTTCATTGCAAAGATGACCTTGATTACCCGGGACATTCTGTTTGGCAACCCCAAGCTGGCGGAGCTGGGCTGGCACGAGGAGGCCCTGGGTAAAAACGCGGTGGCCGGCGGCTTCCAAGGCCAGCGTCAGTGGACGGACTGGCTGCCCAACGGGGACTTTACCGAGGCGATTATGGCCTCTACCTTTGACTGGAACGGCACAAAGCCCCCCACTCCCTTTGCCACGGAAAACGACACCCTCAACGGCGCGGCCATGCTGCTGGGCACCTTGGTCAGCGACACAGCCCCCTGCTTCCACGATGTGCGCACCTATTGGAGCCCCGAGGCCTGTGAGCGGGTTACCGGGCACAGACCTCAGGGGGTGGCCAAGGATGGGTTCATTCATCTCATCAACTCCGGGGCCACGGCCCTGGACGGCTCCGGCGCGGCAAAGAACGCGGCCGGCGAGGGCTGCATGAAGCCCTTCTGGGACATGACCGATGAGGACGTTTCAGCCTGCCTGTCCGCCACAGACTGGTGCCGGGCCAACTACGAATACTTCCGGGGCGGCGGGTTTTCCAGCCACTTCCGCTGCCAGGCGGAGATGCCTGTCACCCTGCTGCGGGTGAATGTGGTGGAGGGCATCGGCCCGGTGCTTCAGCTGGCCGAGGGCTGGACCGCAGACCTGCCGGACGAAATTCACAATATTGTTGACAAGCGCACAGACCCCAGCTGGCCCACTACCTGGTTTGTGCCCAAGCTCACCGGCCAGGGGGCCTTTGCCGATGTGTACAGCGTAATGGCCAACTGGGGCGCGAACCACGGGGTCACGGTTTACGGCCATGTGGGGGCCGAGCTCATCACCCTGGCCTCTATGCTGCGCATTCCGGTGAACATGCACAATGTAGAGGCCGGGCGGGTGTTCCGCCCCCATGCCTGGGCAGCGTTTGGCACAGAGGACGCCCAGTCCGCAGACTACCGGGCCTGCCAGACTTACGGCCCTCTGTACCGCTGAGAGCCCGGTGGGGAGCTTTCGCCCAAGTCATTGAGATAGAAATTGCAGATATGGTCGAATAAAAAAAGCTGCCGCTGTAGGGGTATAGGAAAGGCTCTTAAAAATCAGTATATGTTGATTTTTGAGCTTCCTGGTTCAAGCGGGAAGAAACGCCCTTTTTGAACGGAACAGTAGATATAACAAAAAGCCTGCCCTTCCCCCCCTTGGCGTCCCAAGGAGAGGAAGGGCAGGCTTTTTAATTTGCGGTTTGTCCATGGTGGGGCCGCTATTTTGCCGCCTTATGCCCTTGCGGCGAGACCTCTCTTACCCGCAGGGTGAGGTCCTCCACAGTAAAACGCACCTCCATGCCCCCAAAGCTCATGCCGTACACCCGGGTTCTGTCCTTCTGGTAGTGGGGGCGGGGGTCTGCGGCCAGCACAGCGGTCAAAGCCTCCCGCCGGTCCTCAGGCACCCTTGCCAGCAGCTCCGGGGGGAATTCCACCTCCAGCTCCTGCCAGGGGTTTTCGGTGGTAAAGCCGCCGGTGGCCTCGGGCTTGCAGTCGGCAGAGGGCAGATAGGGCTTGACGTCAAAAATAGGGGTGCGGTCCACCAGGTCGGCCCCCCGCACCAGCAGACGAGGGCCGTCAGGGGCCTCATAGTCCACCCGGTCCAGCTCCACGCAGGAGAGCCCCACAGGGTTGGGCCGAAAAGGCGAGCGGCTGGCGAACACCCCCACCCGCTTGTTGCCCCCCAGCCGGGGCGGGCGCACGGTGGGGGTCCACTTATCGCCGGGCACCCGGTCAAACTGCCAAATGAGCCACAGATGAGAGAAGCCCTCTATGCCCCGAAGGGCTTCCCGCACCCGGTACTCCGGCTCGAACACCACCCAGGCCCGCAGACTGTCAATAAGCCCGCTCTGCCGGGGCACCCCGAACTTCTCGGGGAAGGGGCTCTCTATGTGGGCGATTGGTTTTAGCTCCACGCTATCCCTCCTCTTCGGGGAACAACGGCCCCTTGGGCAAAAGCCCAGAATCCCCATCCATGTATTGTTCGTGGGACAGGGACAGTTTCCACTGGCCGTTTTGCCGGAATACCATATGCAGAGATTCTTTTTCTACTTCCTCCGCGAGATAGGCTGTGCAGCAGGTAATCCCCTCGTCTATACCAACCATAAAGGAGGGCTGGGCCTCCCAGGCGGCAATCGGACCATCAGGGCCTACCTTCACCAGGTAGACCGGGGAATCATCATCACAGCCAGGAGTGCAGGAGGCGGTCACCCGCTGGTAGGCTCCAGCCTGCTCTATCGTGAGGCCGCCTCCCTCTGTGCTGAGGTTCTCGCTTCGGAACAGGTCCTCCCCCCAGGGCGGGTCCTCCAGATTTACCTCCGGCGCAGGGAAGATAAACGGCCCGTCCGCCAGCAGCGGCAGGTTGCGCTCCACGATCTCCAGCACCACATATTCAGCCCCCAGCTCCCCGATCTGCCCCATGTCGTAGGGGACTGCCCGGGAAAAGCGGGCAGAGGAGAAGCTCTCAGCCATCAGGCTGTGCAGGGCGTTGCCAAAGGAGTCCCGGAACATGAGCAGGGGCCCGTTCTCCGCAGCGCTGGTGGTCTCAATCCGCAGGTCGTCCACATCTCGGATGGGCCGGGCGTAGGTAAAGGCCAGGGGCGGGTCAAACACAAACTCCTGGTCCAGCCGGGAGGAGGCCGGGTAGAGCATTTCATGCAGGTCGCCCCGGTGGGTGAGCTGGTAGCTCCCCGCCTTCCCAAAAGCGTCCTCCGCAGGCAGGCCGAGGGCTTCCAGGAGAACATCGTGGCCCAGGGCCGCGCCCCGGTTGGTCCAGTGGGAGTCCAGGGTAAAATACAGGTCTTCCCCCTCCACAGAGCGCAGGGGGCCAAACAAGTCGGCGTAATTCACCTCTTGCTGCCTCAACGCTTCCACTGCCGGGGAAACATATTCCACTTCAGCGGGAGGCAGGCTGAGATGCTCGGGGTAGACGGAGGCCTTGTTGGGGGCAATGGTGAACGCAAACTCCGCCCCCTGGCTCTGGGCATAGTCCTGGGCCAGCCGCAGGCTTCGGGCGATGCAGTATGCCTGGCGGTCCGACAGGACGTCCGCGCCGGTGTAGTCGTCCAGGGTCTCGGCGTAGTAGAGCCAGTCTTCCCCACCCAAAGCCACCAGGGACTGGGGAGAGGTGCGGAACAGCCCCACCTTCAGCCCCGCGTCCAGGGTGATCAGCTCCTGCCGGAAGCCGAAGCTGCGGGAGAACCAGTTGGCAGCGTCAGAGAGAAATTCCACGTTGAAGGAGCCGTCAGGCCGGGTAAGGGCAGGCGCGGGAACCGCGGTCTCGTTGCCCCCAGGGGAGGCAGGGCCCAGCAGTGTCAGCCCCAAACCGGGGACCAGACAGGCGGCCAGAAACAGGACCGTAAAGAGAATGTGAAACAGCTTTTTCATGGCTCACCTCAAAATCGGAAGTAGATAAAGGGGTCGAACTCTGCGCCGGAGAGATGCAGCACGCACACCGCGAACAGCGCTCCCGCCCACACATAGGAGAGGCCCCGCATGGTCAGGGCCAGGCCGCCCTCTCCTTGGGCCAGGGCCTTTACCCGGGGCAGAATGGGCAGAGAGAACACACAGCCCGCCCCCAGGGCCCACAGGTTCAAGGGAGTGAGCAGGCTGCGCAGCAGAGACTCCCCCTGCAAGGTGAAGCGGAAGCCCGCCAGCATATTCTGGTAGATGAGCCCGGCCCCGGCCAGGGTCTCTGCCCGGAACAGCACAAAGCCCAGCAGCACGGCCAGCAAGGTCGCAGGCCGCCACAGAACCCGGCGCACCCGTCCTGGCGGGGGCAGCAGGTCCTCGAGAATAATGAAAGCCCCATGCCAGAGGCCCCACAGCACAAAGCTCCAGGAGGCCCCATGCCAGAGCCCGGTGCAGAAAAACACCAGGCACTTGTTCCACTGGGTGCGGGCCTTGCCCCGGCGGTTGCCGCCCAGGGGGATGTACAGATAGTCCCGGAACCAGCTGGACAGGGAGATGTGCCAGCGCCGCCAGAATTCCTTGATGGAGCCGCTGGCAAAGGGGTAGTTGAAATTCTCCTGAAACTGAAAGCCGAACATTCTTCCCAGGCCAATGGCCATGTCGCTGTAGCCGGAAAAGTCGAAATAAATTTGCAGGCAGTAGCACAGGGCCCCCAGCCAGGCAGAGCGCACATCCAGCTGCGCCGGGGCGGCTCCAAACACCAGGTCCGCCATATGGCCCACCGTGTTGGCGATAAGCAGCTTCTTCGACAGTCCCAGAATAAACCGGCGAACGCCGTCCGCGGTAAGGCCGGGGCTGGTCTCACGGCTGTCAATCTGTTGGCTCACGTCATGATACTTGACAATGGGACCGGCAATCAGCTGGGGGAAGAAGGAGATGTACAGGGTCAGCTTTAACAGGCTTTTGCTGGCCAGAGAGGGGTCGCGGTAGCAGTCGACCACATAGGACAGCCCCTGAAAGGTGAAAAACGAGATGCCCACCGGCAGGGCAATGCCCGGCAGGGACAGAGAGAGGCCCAGTCCGTTAAGGGCCCCCACGGCGAAGTCCGCGTACTTGAACACGCAGAGCAGCCCCAGGTTGACTGCCGTTGACCCTGCCACCACCGCCCGCCGGCCCTTACGGCCCGGGGCAAGCAGCAGGCCGCTGAGGTAGTTCACCACCACCGAGGCCAGAAGCAGCAGCACATATACGGGCTCGCCAAAGGCGTAGAAGACCAGGCTCAACACTGCCAGCAAGGCGTTTTTCGCGGTGACTGAGCCCCGCCCTTGGCCGGGAATAAGCCGGTACAGCAAAAAGGTCACAGGCAGAAAGGCGAACAGGAAGGCAGGAGAGCTGAATACCATACCTTACCCCACGTCCTTCACAGTCTCCACACCGTTCTCCCGGTAGGTGTAAACGGTAAAGCCGCTATAGTACAGCTGGCCGTCCTCGCCCGGGCCAATGCAGCTGGGGCCGTAGTCGCT
The DNA here is from genome assembly GCF_056800975.1 of Acutalibacter sp. Lineage (NCBI taxonomy): Bacteria > Bacillati > Bacillota > Clostridia > Eubacteriales > Acutalibacteraceae > Acutalibacter > Acutalibacter sp. The sequence continues at coordinate 9,504 of NZ_JBQISV010000050.1, read as the reverse complement.
GCTGCCAGGGTAGCCGAACACGGCGTACAGGGCGTCTACACTGCTGCCAATATAGTCGGCGGGATTGGCAGCGGGCTCCGGGTCAGGCTCGGGGTCCGGAGCCGGGGGAGGGTCGTCGTTGCCCGAGGGCTCTACCCACACATCGCCGCCGTCGTCGCTGGGGGGCGGGTCATTGTCCACCGGCTCCTGCTCCACTGGCTCAGGGGTGGGGGTGGGAGCCTCTGTGGGGGCCTCGGTGGGCTCAGGAGTGGGGGTGGGCTTGGGGGTTGCCGTGGCCTTGGGCTTTTGAGACGCCTTGGGCGTAGCAGAGGCCTTGGGGGTGGCGCTGGGCGCAGCGGAGGGCGAAGGGCTGGCCTCGGCGGAGGAGTCCCCATCTCCGCCGCAGGCAGAGAGACTGAGGAGCAGAACAAAGGCCAGCAGGGCGCAGAGAGCGAGCAGGATTTTTTTCATAACGCAGGGTTTCCTTTCCAGAGCTTCTTGATTTTTTCAGTCAGGGATCTATATATAAAAAAGGATCATGTGCGCGGCCTTCCGGCAAACCCAGCCCCGGAGCTTGCTGGGAAGACGCCTCGGCAAAACCGTGACCGGTCTGGCTGCCTGCGTCTTCCCGCTTTGCTCTTGGCTGAATTTGCTCGAAAATCCGCACACAAAACCCTTTGGGTAGAAGATTTACTTTTTCACGACATTTTTTACCGAATACTTCCGGCCGGTCAGCTCACTGTATTTCTTCATAAACAGCTTGCTGTTGGGGAAGCGGTACTGCTGCTGGGGGTCGCAGATATAGGTCTGGCCGTTTTCCACAATCTCCACCCAGCCGTGAAGAACAAAGCCGTAGCCAATATTCACCTTGCCGGAAATACCCGTGGCCTGAAAGCCCAGCTTGCGGGCCAGCATGGTGCCCAGCCCGGCGTAGCGGTAGCAGTTGCCCTTACGGTTTTTCAGCATATCCAGGGCCATGGTGGCCTCCCAGCCGGTCTGGCCGTCCTCAGAGCCCTTGCCCAGGTAGCTGCCCGCCCGGTAGGGCCAGGTAGAAATCAGGTTGTGCAGGCGACGGTAGTTGTTCAGGTTGGTGTCGCCCTCCTTGGTGTTGGCCTTCACAAAGGCAGTGAGCATGCGGTCCAGCTCCGCGTTGCCAGTGGTGTAGCGGCCATTTGCGTCAAACCGCAGCACACCGATGGTGGTATTTTTGGCCCAATGGCCGTTTTCGTCCACATAGTACAGCTCGCCGCCAATCAGGTGGCCTCCCTTTTTGTGGGCCGCAGTGGGGACCTGGTAGGAGGCCCACTTTTCTCCATCGTCTGTGTGGGTGTGCTCCAGCGAGGCCTCCATAATGTGGGCATAGGCCCAGTGCGTAGAGGCCAGGTCCAGGAACACCAGTGGGTCGCCCCCAGCCTGCAGCTTGGCCCGGTCGGGCTTGCGGCCCAAAGCGTTGTTGAGCATCACCGCCGCCTCAGACCGGGTAACGCCCCGGTCCGGTTGAAAATTCCCGTCGTCGCAGCCAGTGACCCAGCCCTTGGCCGCAGCGGCGTAAATGGCCTTGCTGCCCCACATGCTGTCTGTCACATCAGGGAAGCTCACCTCAGGCGCGCCCTCTGCCTCCCCGGGGAAGAAATGGGAGAGCACCACCACAAACTCCCGGCGGGTGATGGTGTGGTTTGGCAGAAAGTACCCCTTGTCATTACCATTGAACACTCCCAGCCCGGCCAGGGTCAGAGCCGGCTTTCCATACCAGGAGTTCTCCTTTACATCCGGAAAGCTCACCTCGTCGCCCTCAGGCACAGTGTCCAGCAGAGAGTACAGCACCACCGCAGCCTCAGCCCGGGTCATGCTCTTGTTGGGGAAGACCTGGTCCTGGTTTCCGGTGAAGTAGGGGCGGTGCTCTGTGGTCAGGGTGGGGCCAGGGGTGGGACTGGGCTCCGGGGTGTCGTCCGGCTCGGGAGACCCGTTGGGGTCAGGCGTCTCCTCCGGCGCAGGAGACTCATCGGGGTCAGGAGACCCGTCCGGCTCGGGAGACTCATTAGGTTCGGGGGACCCGTCGGGCGCAGGGCTCTCCTCCGGAGCCGGAGACCCATCGGGGGCGGGGGTCTCCTCCGGCGCAGGGGTCTCCTCCGGCGCAGGGGTCTCCTCCGGCGCAGGGGTCTCCTCCGGCACAGGGGTCTCTTCAGGGGCGGGGCTCTCCTCGGGAGCAGGACTCTCCTCCGGCGCGGGGGCGGCGTCCTCCTCTGCGCTGGTGGGAGCGTCTCCGAGCATAGGGCTGATTTCTTCGTCAGAAGCTGCGGCAGGCACCCAAAGGCCCGCTGCCAGAATAAACACTGCCAGCAGAACGGCAATTATCTTTTTCATGTATACTCACGATCCTTTTCCCTATTAGTTGTTAAAAGCAGGCGTTCTAACACAGAATTATACCATGTTTCTTTCTGATAATCAAGTATTCGACAGGATTTCCAACCTGCAAAAAAGCCGGAAATCCAGGAAGGCTGTCATGGTATTTTTTTATGAAAAGGCCTTCCCTTGTCCCATCGTTTCATTCCCATCAAGCTGCCATTACCATTCCGGGCGCACCATCTCCTTAAAACAAAAAGTGCGCAGCCGAAAGCCGCGCACGAAAAACGCATGGCTCCCGCTGCTACCACACAACCCCTTTATGCTTTCCAAATGCGTGCACAAAGGCAGAGCCTGCATTTTTACCTGAGTTGGTAAGAATGCACGCATCTGGTAGCAGTTTTGGGTTGTGTGGTATGCGACTATCTTATCACAAAAAATTGGCAAAGTAAAGAGAGACAGCAAAAAAACACAAGCCCATGGCCTGTGTCCTTTTTGCTGTCTCTCTATTCCGGCGGTTCCTGAAACCGGGCCCGCAGCTTTTCCAGGGCCTTTTTCTCAATGCGGGAGATATAGGACCGGGAGATGCCCAGCCGCTGGGCCACCTCCCGCTGGGCCAGGGGCTTGCGCCCCCCCAGGCCGTAGCGCATACAAATGACGCTGCGCTCCCGGGGCTCCAGGGCGGGGAGGTAGTCGTACAGCTTCTCGCTTTTCATGCGCACGTCAATGTCATCGATCACCGTGTCGTCCACAGCCATGGTGTCCATCAGGGTCAGGGCGTTGCCGTCCTTGTCCGTGTCAATGGGCTCGTTGATAGACACATCCTGGGCCGACTTTTTCCCAGCGCGGAAGAACATGAGGATTTCATTTGCTATCCTCACCCGACTGCGACAAATCCGGGATGGCGGTATAGTCCACGTTCCCCTCCGCGCCGAACAGCACCACATGGGCCAAATTACCGTCCCAGACCACCTTCTGCACGATGGTGCGGATAGCGGCGCGCTTTTCCTCTATTGACAACAGGTCTATGGTGGTGCGGAAACTTGCAAGCATTTGGACGAGTATGTCAAACTCCTCCGCACTCAGCTCATTTTGAGATGTAAGGCCCTCCAACTCGATGATCCGGGCTTGGAGGGCTTCTTTCTGTGCGGTCAGCTCGTCAATGCGCTTTGCAACCTGATTCTTGGCGGCTGCGCTGTTCAGCTCGGCGAGTGAATCAACTAAGGCGGTGAGCTTGGTTTCTACGTCCGCACATTCTTTGCGGAGTGCTGCTAACCGCTCGTCATACCCGGCCCGGTCGCCGGAATAAAAGCTCCTGCTCTTTTCCAGGAGCTTCACGAAAGTTGACTTATCCTCGGTCAGGCCCTTGATTTCCTCAATCACGGCGGCGTCCAGCCGGTTGCCGCTGACGTTCTTCTGGGCGCACTGGCTCCCCTGGCTGTGCTCCTTGCGCTTGCAGATGTAGGTGTACAGGGGCTGACCGTCCTGCCCCAGGCGCTTGGAGAGCTTTGGGTACATTCGGCTGCCGCAGGAGCAGAACAGCAGGCCGGTGAGCAAGGCCTGGTTGCTCCGGGGCTTGCGGTAGGATTTGGAGCGGTTCTGATCCAAGCTCTCCTGCACCTTGACCCACTCCTGGCCCGGTATCAGCCCCTGGTGCTGGCCCACGGTGACAATCCACTGGTCGACCGGCAGGTAGATTGTGGCCCGGCCTTTCTCCTGGTCGCTGCGGTTGTAGGCGAGAATACCGTGGGAGCCGTCAAAATCGGCAGGAACGGAGAACAGCTCGGCCTCGTTCTCTATGAAATATTGGTATGCCTCCTGGTCTGCCAACAGATAGACTGGGTTCTGCAAAATATTCTTGACGGCGAAGCGGGTGAAGTCCCGGCCTGTCTTAGTCTTGATATTCTGCCGCCGCAGCTCGGCCTCTGTTTTGGAGAGGGAGTCGGTTTGGGCGTAAAGTGCGTAGATTTTCTTGACCAGGCCAGCCTCCTCCGGGACGAGCCGGAGCTTGCAGGCTTTGCGGGTCTTGCCGTCCACCGTGACGGTCTGGACACTCTCGGAGCGGTACCCGGTGGGCGTGTTTCCCCCCAGCCAACGGCCTGTCTTGGCCAGCTCGTGCATATTGTCCCGGATTCGCTCGGCGATGGTTTCTCGCTCCAGCTGGGAGAACACGGAGGCGATGTACATCATGGCCCGGCCCATAGGGCTGCCGGTGTCGAACTGCTCCCGGATGGAGATGAAAGCCACGCCCAGGCGGCTCAACTCCTCAATAAGAGTGGAGAAGTCGCTGATATTGCGGCTGATCCGGTCCAGGCGGTAGACCACGATGGCGCTGATTTCATGGTCGCGGGCGGCTCTTAGCATTTGCTGGAAGGCTGGACGGTTCAGGTTGCCGCCGGAGAAGCCTTCGTCCTCGAAGACGAGGGCGGCGTCAGCGGCGGCATCGCCGTTGTGCAGGCGGATATATTCCCGGCACAGCTCGATTTGGTTGCCGATGCTTTCGCCTTTGCCGGTGAATTTGGATTTGCGGGAGTAGATGGCGATGGGGGGCATGGGAGTTGCTCCTTTTGGTATGTGTTTTTATTTAGTGTATCATAGAGTATTAAGAATGTACAGAGGAAAGCAGAGATTTTCATTCCTGCTTTCCAGAGCTGTCAGGTTACAGACATTCCGGGTTCGTCTGCCCCATCCGCCCACAACTCGCACTGCCTCATCACCGTCTGCACCGCGTCCTCCATCCCCTCCGGCGGGTACCTGTGTTTTCTCAGCAGCCGTTTGACCATCCGGCGCATCCCGGCCCGGGCGCTCTCCTTCTTCTGCCAGTCGATGGTGCGGTTCTTCCGCAGCTGCTCCGTCAGCTCCTTTGTGATAGCAATCAGCTCCTCGTGCTCGTAAAAATCTTTAACCGCTCGGGGCTTTGTCAGCGCGTCATAGAACGCCAGTTCCTCCGCACTCAGCCCCAGGGATTGCCCCTCTGCGCTGGCCGCCGCGATCTCCTTCGCCAGCTTGAGCAGCTCTCCGATGACTTCCTCATTGGTAAGCATCCCGTTGAGGTAGCGGTTCATGGTACCCTGAATGATCTCCGAGAACTTCTCTGCCTTGACCAAATTCGTCCGCCGGTAGAAGGAAACCTGCTCGGCGATTAACTTTTTCAACAATTCCACCGCCAGGTTCTTCTCTTTCATGTTGGCGACTTCCTCCAGAAACTTGGGGTCAAACAGGGAAAACTCCGACTGCACGTCAGAGAAAAGGTTGATTACCCCCTCGCTCCGGATGCTGTGCTTCAGCATCTCGTTGATGCGCTTATTTACCTCCGGCAGCGTAAACTTCTTACCAGCCCCGCCAGTTTGTAGACGCACAAGCATGGTGCGCACAGCCTCAAAGAAGGCAGCTTCAAAGCGGGCGCTCTCCTCCGCCAGGCTGCCGCAGAGGGAAATGGCCTGCCGGAGCAGGAGGGCCTCCTTAATGAAAATATTCTGGGCGCGCTGGTTCTCCGGCAGGCTCTGTTCTGCAACGCTTTTTCCCAGCATGAAGTTCACGCCGCCGCTGATGGCGTTTGCCCTATCCAGGTCGCCGCCGGTCATAAAGGCCGCGTAGTCAAAACCATGGAACAGGTCGCGGCAGACAGAGAGCTTCTCTAAAAACTTCGGATATGCTGCCTTGCGGATGTCGGTGTCACCGTAATTCTTCCTGTCGCGGGCGGTGTATTCGTTCATAGCCTGCTTAAGCGCCCCGGCAATACCCACATAGTCAACCACCAGGCCGCCCTCCTTGTCCTTAAAGACCCGGTTTACCCGGGCGATGGCCTGCATCAGGTTGTGCCCGGACATGGGTTTGTACACATACATGGTGGCAAGGGAGGGCACGTCGAAGCCAGTCAACCACATATCCACTACAATGGCAATCTTCAGGGACGAGCCGTTGTCTTTAAAGAGTCTGGCCAGTTCCTCCTTGCGGGACTTGTTCCCGATTATCTCCCGCCACTCCTCCGGGTCGTTGTTGCCCTGGGTCATCACCACGGCCACCTTTGACTTCCAGGCCGGGCGCAGTTCCAAAATGCGTTTATATATCTTCATGGCTATGGGCCGGGAGTAGGCAACGATCATGGCCTTGCCGGTCAGCAGGTTCTCCCGGTAGTTTTCATAGTGGTCAAGGATATCGTCCACCAAAGAGCTGACTGTCTGCTCCGCGCCCAGGATGGCCTCCATACGGCCCAGCTCCCGCTTGCTTTTCTCAATAACGGCAGGGTCAGCGTTCTGAGCCATCAGATCGTATTCCGCGTCAATCAGGCGCAGGGTCTGCTCATCCAGCTTTAAGTGGATGACCCGGCTCTCGTAATAAACGGGCCGGGTCGCGCCGTCCTCCACTGCCTGGGTCATGTCATAGATGTCAATATAGTCGCCGAACACCTCCCGGGTGCTGCGGTCTTTCGAGGAGATCGGCGTGCCGGTAAAGCCTATATAGGCAGCGTTGGGCAGACTGTCCCGGATAACGCGGGCGGTGCCGACCACAGTACGGACTTCCAACTCACCGTTGTCCTTCTGATGGGTGACAACCTTTTCCGTCAAGCCGTACTGCCCCCGGTGGGCTTCGTCTGCCATGACGATAATGTTCCGGCGTTCGGAAAGCGGTTCGTCAATCTCCTCAAATTTCTGCATGGTGGTAAAGATGATGCCGTTGGCCTGACGGTTTGCCAGCAGCTCCTTCAAATGCCTGCGGCTTTCTGCGTGCTGTGGAGTCTGCCGCAAAAAATCCTTGCAGCGGGCAAACTGGCTGTAAAGCTGGCCGTCCAGATCGTTCCGGTCGGTGATGACCACAATGGTGGGACTATCCAGCGCCTGTTGCAAATAGTGGGCATAAAACACCATGGACAGCGATTTCCCGCTACCCTGTGTGTGCCAGAACACCCCGGCTTTACCGTCCGTTTCGGTGGCGCGGAGGGTGGATTTCACCGCCTTTTTCACGGCGAAATACTGGTGGTATCCGGCCAGAATTTTGAAGGTATTCTGTCCGTCTACATTATAGCAAATAAAGTTTTTGAGAATATCCAGGAACCGCTCTTTGGCAAAAACCCCCTCAAAAAAGGTGTCAAACTGGGCATAGGCTGTGTTCTCATAGCTGCCGTCCGTGGTCTTCCACTCCATGAAGCGGTCCTCGCCAGAGGTGATGGTACCTGCTTTGGAGGTGGTCAAATCGCTCATGACCAGGACGGCGTTATAGACAAACAGCGAGGGTATCTCGTGCATATAGTTGCGCAACTGCCGGTAGGCCGCAGAGGCGTCCGTCTCCTCCCGGGAGGGGGATTTCAGCTCCATCACCACCAGCGGCAGGCCGTTTACAAACAGCACCACATCCGGCCGTTTCTCGGAGTTCTCCACCACCGTCCACTGGTTGACAGCGGTGAAATCATTGCGCTCTGGCCTCTCAAAGTCCACCAGATTCACCAGCCCGGAGCGCTCCTCCCCGCCCTCAAAATACTTCACCGGCACCCCGTTCTGCAGGTAGTCCATGAACGCCATGTTCCTCTGCACCAAGGTGCCGCTCTCAAAATTTTTGAGCTTATACACCGCCTCGTTCAGCGCGTCCGGCGGCAGGCCGGGGTTGATGCGCGCCAAAGCAGGCAGCAGTGCGTCTTCATACAAGGGGCTGTGGTGGTCCCGGGGGACATCTGGGCCGTATATGTAGGCGTAGCCCAGGCGCTGCTGGAAGAGCTGGAGGATGGCGGATTCGTAGTTGGATTCAGTAAACAACATGGTTGTCACCTCCTGTGTAATTGTAATTCTTTTTCCATTAATGGAATTAACGTTTTTTCTAAATTACTGCACACATTACAAATATTCTCCTTGTAATTTTTGGCTGTATCAGAAATAGGTTGTTCTGCCTCTTCTACAGTTTTAACTGCCACTAGTCTGGACAATTCGCTTATGTCCATCAATAAATTCTGGAGTTCTTCCTCATTATATTCTGAAAACAGGAAATGACCTCCAACTATAATTGACTCCTGACGTTTCAACGTAATCACATACCAAGTGAAGTTTTGGTTTTCTGGAAATGAGCTTGGCTCACCAAAAAAGAATTTTAATGCTGTTTGCATAGCTTTTTTTGTTTTTTCATCTGAAATCTGCCGAGCAAAGGCAAAGATGTTTTGTAATGTACTGTAGCATTCCATTCTCTTTTCAAACAATGCAATTTTGTCTTGCCTATCCGCAATCTTTTTGGGAACCTGGATAGCTATCACAATAGCAACGAATGACATAGCAGCTCCAAACCAAGCCGCAAAAGCAGAAACAGCATCCCAGCTGTTTTCTAAATCTGGAGCATAGGTAATACGAAAGCCTATACAGTACAGAAATATAAGCAAGGCCACCACAAAAACAGCTGTAACCGTAAGTGGAAACCATTTCCCTTTGATAAACTTTTTCATGTATTCACGCTCCTCACATCAATCTCCCCGGACAAGAGCTTGGGGAGGAGGGTGTCGCGCATCAGAGAGAGTTTCTCATTTTCTAATCCATTAGCATACATCTTTTGAAATACAGACTGACAAAAAGAATTAAACTTCTTCACCAACTCTACAGGGGCAATAACAATTGGTTCAGTTTCAATAAATCCTGTAATATGGAGGTTTTTTATACCTGTTGTTCCGTTTTCATAAGAGAAAAAAGTGCCCAAGTTATATAGATATTGCCAATAGTGGTACACATACATACTATAGCCAGTTATTGGTTTCAACGCCTTACAGAAGTTAGTACAAACCATCCCTTTATCATATCTGTCTAACAAAGCCTCTGATATTACTGTAGCTCGCCCGGTAGATTGGGTAGGACTGCCTCCAGAGACTTCAACAACTATGTCTCCACTTACAAGATGCTTGGCTACATAGTTCTTAGGGAGAATATATCGTGTCGGCATTTTCCCTTTTCTTCCTGCTCGAACATCAGGGATATCTGCACCGCGAATACAGTACACCATCTCTGTATTGTTACCCAAAAGAGATTCTTTGCCCCAATCACCGCTAACTATCTTTTCAATTAGATTTGAAAAAGTCCCTTTCTGCCATAGCGCGGCATCAGGATTGCTAATATAGTCACCACAGGTGAAAAGCGGTAGAAAGGGCATCGTCAAAGGAAGGTGCAGAGGGAAGGATTTTTCTCAAGAAACGCTTCAGCCAAGCCCAGAACA
>NZ_JBQISV010000049.1:0-15732 GCF_056800975.1 Acutalibacter sp. | reverse complement strand
ACATCAACTTCAAGGCCGACCCCTATGAGGCCAAGAAGCTGACCGAGAAATATGACAACGAGCGCGACACCCTGTGGTTCAAAGTCACCGGCCTGGATGCCCAAAAGAAATATAAGGTTACTGTCACCGGTCCCGCTTACCCCTCTCCGTCTCCTGATGTGACCATTCTTAACGATGGCGACACCCAGAAAACAGAGTGGCTTCTGCGCCTCAGCCTGAACAAGTGGGCCAACGAGTACAATACCGGCACGGTTGCAGGCACGTATGACATCGAGGTCCGCGAAGCCGGAGCGGTGTCTCCTTCTCCTGCGGCCGAGGGCGCGAAGGAAGAGCCCACTCCCGGCCCCGTGATGGCCATGGGAAGCTATGAGGTTACCAAGCTCACCATCGACGCCAACGGCGGCTACTTCAACCAGATTTTCGAGCATGAGGACAAGGGTGAGAAGCACTACTACAACGTAGAGGCAACCTACACCCCCGCTCCCACTCCTGCCCCCACCGAGGAGCCTACCCCCGATCCTACCGACGAGCCCACTGCGGAGCCCACTACCGAGCCAACTGAGGAGCCCAGCCCATCTCCTGACAGCACGGAAAAGCCCGAAGCCAATAAGGAGAATGAAGAGGGCAAAGAGGAGAATTCCGGCGAGCAGCCCGCTGCACGCGAGGGTGAACCCTCCCCCAGTGCCGAGCCTACCGCCGCTCCCGCCAAAATCTCCATCTATGTGGGTGAAGACGACCTGAAAGCCATTGAGGCAGCGTCTAATAACGCCAGCCTGGACGGCATCATGACATTTGCAACCAGAAAAAACGGTGAGATGGTTGGACCTGAGAACGGACAATGGATGCAGTATGCGCCTGATCAGGTACATGCCCCCGTGTCCTATGAGGACACCCGCACCTTCATGCGCTGGGCGTATACGAATGGGACTTTGACGGCTATGACCGACGCGGCTCCCACTCCCGCCCCCACCCCCGCCCCTCCCGTCATCCCCCCCATCGTAAGCACCCCCACCGCGGCCCCCACCAGTGAGCCCACTCCCGCCCCCAGCACCGAGCCCACCAGTGAGCCCACCAGCAACCCCACTACCGAGCCTACCAGCCAGCCCTCCGACAAGCCCACCTCTACCCCCACCCCCACCCCCGGCGCGGTTGAAATCAAGCCTGAGGTCACTGTGGACGAGAACGGTGCGGCCAGCGCAGAGGTTGCCGGCGACCAGGCCAACCAGCTGGTAGAGGCTGCCAAGGGCGACAACGTGTCCAACGTCACCGTAAAGGTAGAGGCCCCCGAGGACAGCGCCCCCATTACCGAGGCCACTGTCACTCTGCCCGGCCAGGCTGTAGAGCAGCTGGGCTCTGAGGCCAATGTGGACATGACCATTGACACCCCCGTGGGCAATGTCACCCTGCCCGGCAGCTCTCTCAGCTCCCTGGGCAAAGACGCGGAGAAGGTGACGGTTACCGTTGCCCAGAAGGACGACAGCACCGTTGCCATTGAGGTGAAAAAGGACGGCCAGCTGGTGGAGAAGGACCTGGAACTGAAAGCGGAGCTTCCCGCCTCCAATAATGTTTCCAACACCACCGTGGCCGTGATTGTGGACAAGAACGGCAAAGAGACCATTGTGCCCAAGTCCGTTGCCGAAAACGGCAAGGTTACCGTTCTGCTGAAGGACGGCAGCGCCACCCTGAAGATTAAGGACAACAAGAAGACCTTCCAGGATAAGATCCCCTCCTGGGCTCAGGACAAGGTGGACTTCATGGCCAGCCGCGAGCTGATGGTTGGCAATGAGAAGGGCCTGTTCGCCCCCGATACCAAGATGAACCGGGCCATGCTGGTGCAGGTGCTCTTCAGCCTGGAGAGCAAGCCTGACACAGGCGTTACCGACATGTTCGGCGACGTGAAGCCTGGCAAGTGGTACACCGCGGCTGTGTCCTGGGGCGCCCAGAGCGGCGTGATCGCAGGCAAGCCCAACGGCGACTTTGCTCCCAACGAGAACGTCACCCGCGAGACCATTGCGGTGATTCTCTACGCCTATGCCAAGCATTGCGGCATGGACACCACGGTCAACGGCAGCATCAGCGGCTTTGGCGACGCCTCTAAGGTCAGCGGCTGGGCCAAGAACGCCATGAACTGGGCCATTGGCGCTGGGGTTATCTCCGGCGACGGCAAGAACCTGAACCCCAAGGGCGAGGCCAGCCGTGCCGAGGTTGCCACCATGATCACCGGCTTCATCAAGACGATGACCAAGTAAAAACCGATTAAAAGCTAAGCGGTTTCCCGCTTTTTGAAAACCCCCTTTCCGCAGGCAGGCGGCGCGTTGCGCTGTCTGTCTGCTTTTTTGCGGCATTCCTCCCTCCCGGGCAGGGCCGGGGGAGGTTTCCACTTTATTTCAAAAAAATGTGGAAAAATTCCCCAAGCCATGATAGAATAGATTTGATATTGTCATCAGGAGGCTTCCCCATGGAAAAAACCCTCTATGTCAGCGACCTGGACGGCACCCTGCTGAACCGGCAGAGCCGCCTGCCCCCCTTCACTCAGCAGGCCCTGAACCGGCTGCTGGAAAAGGGGATGCTCTTCACCTTTGCCACGGCCCGGTCCTGGCACTCGGCCCATGTGGCGGCCCAGGGCCTCTCTCCCTCCCTGCCCTGGATTATCCACAACGGCGCGGCCTTTGCCAACGGCCAGACCGGTGTGAGAACAGGCGAGGTCTTCTTCACCTACCCCCAGCGAAAGAAAATTCTGGACAGCTGCGTCCGGCGGCAGCTCTGGCCCCTTGTCTACAGCGTGCGGCAGGGGGAGGAGAAGGTGTTCTACCTGAAGGACGCCCCCCTGCATGAGGGTATGAAGCACTACATCGACAGCCGTCCCGGAGACCCCCGGCTGGCCCCGGTGGCCGGCCTGGAGGAGCTGCTTCAGGGCGGGACCTATTATTTCACGTTTATTCACACCAAAGAGGCCCTTGCCCCTCTCTGGGAGGAGCTGAAGGACCTGCCCTGGCTGAACCTGACCTTTCAGCAGGAGCTCTACCGGCAGGAGTATTGGCTTGAAATCACCTCAGAGCAGGCCACCAAGGCCCAGGCGGCCCTCCGGCTGAAGCAGGAGCTGGGCTGCACCCGGCTGGTTGCCTTTGGAGACGCCATGAACGACCTGCCCCTGTTTCAGGCAGCGGAGGAGAGCTATGCCACGGCCAACGCCATGCCCCAGGTAAAGGCAGCGGCCACAGCAGTCATTGGCAGCAATGAGGAGGACGGGGTAGCCCGGTTCCTTCTGGAACGATTTGGGGAGGTGCTGGTATGAAGGGAATCATCAATTTGCTCCGGGTACTTCTCATCGGCGTCTGGGGCCTGGTGCTGACAGTCTGCGTCAGCCTGTATTTTGACGCCCACAGCCCCCGGCAGCTGCCAGGAGGCCATGCCCCCTGGACTGTGGCGGACAGCGCCATGGAGCCCAGCTACTGCAAGGGCGACCTGGCTATTCTGAATATGAAGCAGGCCGCAAAGCCCGGGGACGCGGTGCTGGTGAAGGGAGAAGCCGGCCCGCTGTTCCGGCGGATTATCGGCACCACCGAGGACCAGTACATCTTTAAGGGCGACGGAGGGGAGGAGAGCTTTCTGGCCGGGCCCCAGGCTGTCACAGGGGTCTGCGTCGCCTACCTGCCCGGCTGCGGGGCCGCGGCGGCGTTTTTATACAGCCTGCCGGGCATTCTCCTGGTGGCCGCTGTGGGGCTGACATTGATCATTCTCCCCGGGAGGCTGAGCAGAGATAAGAGGGTTGCCCCTGCTCAGCCGGTTCAGCCAGCCGCCAGCCCGGAGGAGGCTCCCAGAGCCCAGAGGCCCCAGAGGGCTGTCCCCCGGTCCCAACCAGTGGAGAGGCCCCGTGGGGCTGGGGAGGCTGAACCGCCGGGCCAGGTCCACAGGAGCAGCCGGGGCGGCTATAAGCCCCGGCACTGAGAAGGGAGGCCCCATGTCAGAATACCCGAAGAAATATAAGAAGGAATCCGACTGCTCCTATACTCTGGGCCCCTTTCCCACCTTCGAGCTGCTGAAAAGCCGCCCGAACGCGGTCCGGGCCGTGTACTACCGGGAGGACTTCCGGGAAAAGGACAAGCTGCTGGCCCTGTGCCGCACCCTGGCTGTACCCTGTCAGTGCTCCTCCAAGGCCTTGGAGCGCATCTCGCAAAAGGAAATCTGCTATGCCGCCGCCGTGTTTGAAAAATACCCCGGCCGGCTGCGGCCCCAGGCTCCCCACGCGGCTCTGGTCTGTCCCGGGGACATGGGGAACCTGGGGACCATTCAGCGCACTCTGCTGGGCTTTGGCCTCAGGGACCTGGCCATTGTAGGCGGCGGCGCGGACCGGTGGAACCCCAAAGCCATCCGGGCCTCCATGGGCGCGGCCTTCCGGCTTGAGGTGGAGGAGTTCCCGGACTTCCCCGCCTATCTGAACGCCTATGGGCAGGGGCGGGATATCTTTCCCTTTATGCTGGACGGGGGACAGGTGCTCACCCCGGAGAGCTGTCCCCTGTCCGGCTGTTATACCCTGGTGTTTGGCAACGAGGCCACCGGCCTGCCCCCCGAGTACCGGCAATACGGCCAGAGCCTGTTTATTGCCCAGAGCAGGGAGGTGGATTCTCTGAATCTGGCAGTGGCGGTGGCAGTGGGGGCCTGGGTCTTCACCACAAGAAACGGAGGAATACAATGAGCGGTTCACCTTTGGCGGCAGTGTTTGCCGACGTCCACGGCAACTACCTGGCCCTGCAGGCCTGCCTGGAGCTGGCCCGGGCCAGAGGGGCCCGGCAGTACCTCTTTTTGGGCGACTACATCACGGACCACGCCTACCCCCAGCGGGTGATGGAGCTGCTGTATGAGGCCCGGGAGCGGCATTCCTGCATTTTTATCCGGGGGAACCGGGAGGAGTACATGACCGGCTACCGCAGGCGCGGAGGCTGTCAGCCGGACGGAACCCCCTGGCGGGACAGCTCGGCCCAGGGTGCGCTGCTGTCCTGCTATGAGAATCTGACGGCAAAGGATCTCGACTGGTTTGAGAGCCTGCCCATCTACAGCGAATGGCGTCCCCAGGGCGCGCCGCCGGTGGCCCTGTGCCATGGGGCGCCCTCCCATGTGCGGGGGGCCATGCGGGGAGACCCGGACTTCTACCAGGAGCTGGCGGGGCTGGGCCCGGACCTGCTGCTGAAGGGCCACAACCACAAGTGGTTCAGCCTGACATATAAGGGCAAGCGGGTGGTGTGCGCCGGGTCGGTGGGCAACCCCATCACCCGCCGTACCAGGCCCGGAGGACAGGAGGTCACCGAGCTGGCAAAGGTGGCCCAGATGCTTTTCCTCCACCTGGAGCAGGGCCGCTGGAAGCCGGAGCTTGTCCGGGTCCCCTACGACTGGCAGGGTGCGCTGAACAACCTGAAGACCTCAGGGCTGTGGCAGCGGGCGGCAGTGTGGGCGGCGCTGCTGCGGCATAATACCTTGACAGGGACCGACCCCTGCGGCGCTGTGCCCAGCCAGGCGGCGGAGCTGTACCGGCAGGAGACCGGCACAGAGGCCCCCTGGCCCCAGGTGCCGGAGGAATACTGGCGGAGAGCGGCAGAGGAGTTCGGCATTGACCTGGCGTGGAGCTAGGGCGTGTTCACACAAGCGTTCGTGCGCGTCTTTTTGGCAGTTTTTTGCCATCTTCTGCGCCAAAAATTCTTGAAGTACGCCAGTACATCTGCGAATTTTTACTTGAATCTGCCAAAAAACTGCTCAAAAATCCGCACACTCAGCTTATGTGAACACGCCCTAGGACAGTCCTCCGCCATTGTGCCAGGCAAATTCATAAGAAGCAAGCCCAGCTGGGCTCCCATATCCCCTTGCGGCAGCAGGGGAGAGGGAGGCTCTGATTTTTATCGTCTTTTCAGGAAGGAGTTATTATGACAGAAAAAACACAGCGCATCCGCAGCATGACCGAGGGCAGCCCCACCCGGCTGATTATCACCTTCGCCCTGCCGCTGATGCTGGGCAATGTCTTTCAACAGCTTTACACCGTGGTGGACACCGCCGTGGTGGGCCAGGTGGTGGGGGTGCAGGCCCTGGCCGCAGTGGGCGCGGCGGACTGGCTCAACTGGCTGGTGCTCAGCGTGATGCAGGGCCTGGCCCAGGGGTTTTCTATTCTGATGGCCCAATACTTCGGGGCCAAGGACTACCGCCAGCTGTCCCGGTCCATAGGGGCCTCGGTGACCCTGTGCGGCATTGCCGCGGTGCTGATGCTCACCGCCAGCCAGCTGGCCGCCGAGCCGGTGCTCCGGCTGCTGAACACCCCGGAGGGCATTCTGGGCGACTCCCTGCTGTACCTGCGCATCATCTTCGGGGGCATCCCCATCATCACAGCCTATAACCTGCTGGCCTCCATTCTCCGGGCCCTGGGCGACAGCAAGACCCCCCTCTACGCGGTGGTGGTGGCAACCGTTGTCAACATTGCCCTGGACCTGCTGTTTGTCATGGGCTTTCACTGGGGCATCGGGGGCGCGGCAGCGGCTACGGTTATTGCCCAGGCAGTTTCTACGGTATACTGCTACTTCAATGTGCGCCGAATCACCGTCATTCAGCTGAAGGGGGAGGACCTGAAGCCCGCCCCCGCCATGACCGCTACCCTGCTGCGGCTGGGCTTTCCCGTGGCCCTGCAAAACGCCATTATCTCTGTGGGGGGCATGGTGGTGCAGTCGGTGGTCAACCGGTTTGGTATGCTGTTCATTGCGGGCTTTACCGCCACCAACAAGCTCTACGGCCTATTGGAGATTGCCGCCACCTCCTACGGCTACGCGGTCACCTCCTTTGTGGGGCAGAACCTGGGGGGCGGGCTGCTGGGGCGCATTCAAAAGGGTATGCGCTCGGCAGCGGTAATCGCCCTCATCACCTCGGCAGTCATTGGCGGGGCCATGCTGGTGTTCGGCAGGGCCTTTCTGGGCCTGTTCATCTCCGGCACCCCTGAGGAGGTCGCTGCCTCCATGGACATTGCCTACCGCTATCTGGCGGTGATGAGCATTGGCCTGCCCGTTCTCTATATGCTGCACATCTACCGCTCGGCGTTAATGGGCCTGGGCGACACGGTGATCCCCATGGCCTCGGGCTTTGCAGAGCTGGTCATGCGGGTGGGCATTGCCCTTTTGCTGCCCCTTGCCATTGGCCAGGACGGCATTTACTACGCAGAGGTAGGGGCCTGGGCCGGCGCCGCTGCGCTGCTGACCGCCTCCTACTTTGTGCGCATGGGGCGGCTGACACAGCGGGCGAAAAAAACCTGAGAGTATCGACCGGCGGAGCTTCCGCCGGTTTTTTTGCATGTAACTTTAATTTAAGAATATTGACAAAGTCGCTAAATAATGTTATGGTACAAATATAAACTATAGCGGCTTGATGTTTGTTACTTTTGTGGTTAGAAGGTGATGCTTATTAACATGTAATAGCTTTATACTGGAATCACTCACAAAGCTCTATGAATTGCGCAAAAAAGAATTAAAGGAGTATGAATGTCTATGAGAAAGAACAATATGTCAAAAAAATCGATTACGTTATTGCTTATTGCTTTATTGTTTGTTTCTGCATTGGTCGTACCAGCAAACGCTCATGAATATAAGTCACATAAATTGACGAAAAGGTTGGTTTTTTACCCTCAGGCTGGGTTTGGGGATACAACCATTGATCATTTTAATCAAGCATTGTGGCAATGGAATAAGGAATGTGATGTTTACTCTCTTCAAAGGTCTCTAACAACACATAACAGGACGGATTTTTATTCCCCAACTGGGGAAGATCAGGTTAGTAGAATATACCATGTACAGAATCCATCAGATACAGCTCCGGGCAGATCTACTACATTTTTTAGTACAACCACAAATGAAGTAGTGTATGCCAATATAAATATAAATACATCCCATCTATTTTCGAATGGCGGAAATAAGAACTCATATGATGTATGGACTGTGTTTATCCATGAAGCTGGTCATGTGTTGGGTTTTGGCCACTGTGATTTTGATTCCGTTATGAATGTATACCC
Organism: Acutalibacter sp.; assembly: GCF_056800975.1. NCBI lineage: Bacteria > Bacillati > Bacillota > Clostridia > Eubacteriales > Acutalibacteraceae > Acutalibacter > Acutalibacter sp. The sequence goes on along the minus strand of NZ_JBQISV010000049.1, from coordinate 7,697 downwards.
AAAAGGTACAATACAACGATATCTGACACAGTTTGATACCTCTGCATTAAACTATAAGTACAAATAACGAAAAGGAGATATAAAAATGAAAAAATACATGGTGGCAGGCATTTTGCTTATCGCAGTAATCACACTCGGCGTGGTCCTGAAATTGGATAGGACCAAGAGTATCCCTGTTCCTGAGGACGCTGTAGTAAGCCAGGAAAGCACTCAGGAGAGAACCCCGTCTGCATATGATTTGACAGAGGACAGCGATTTCTATACTGTGGTTTCGGAATACACAGTCCCCTATGAGCTGGACGCGCTGGTTGAGGAGTCCACTCTGATCGTTCTGGGGACGGTGGAGGAGGAATCTGCGCCGTTCCTTATTCAGGGAGTCTCAGGGCTGGGCGAGCTGGCATATACGGACTACAGCGTCAATGTGTCAGACATTGTACGGGGGAACGCTGAAAGCGGCGGGCAGATCACGGTCCGGCAGGAGGGGAACCCCCATCTGACCTCTGTGGTCTATGAAGACGCCCCCATTTTGGAGGTGGGGAAGGAATACATTTTCTTTCTCCAAAAGCCAGGCATGGGCGGTGGCTTCAACACGGAGGGCGATTATTACTACATTCTCGGGTCCCGGCAGGGGCTTTATGAGGAGTATTCAGATGTGGCCCCGCTGAATGGAGAAGGGGATGGAGAAAAAATCTATGTCAGCCAGCAGAAATTATTGCGGAATGAGTCCATCGACGCAGGGGTCCTGACCATTCAGAGAAACGCGGTGGACGAGGACCTGGGAGACATGGTTGAAAAGAACGACGGAGCCTTGTCCTGGCATGCCTTTTATGACACAGTACAAGAGAAAAATATAGCCTGTCCTGTAGATGAAAACGCCAAACGGAAGGAGATAGAGCAAAATTACAAGGCTAACCTGGACAACGGCATTATAACAGAGGAAGCGTACCGGCAGGCAATGGACGGCCTGGACCAATATGCGCAGATCGTCCCCCTAGAGCCTGGTGCAGCCTCGGAAAAAGCGGTTGGAACAGACATGAGGGTCTTCATATCATAATATAAAAACACAACCACCTTATGCGCAGGCCCCCCAGCGGACCTGCGCAACTCATATCAAGCATTTCCCCCGCCCCCTGTGCTATACTGTCTCCTGTCAGGAGGGATGAACCTTGTACCATCACCATCAGGCGGTCCAGCAGATGACCCACTGGACCGAACAGAATCTTCGGGATGAGGAGCTGGGTCTGCTGGAAATGTCCCGGGCAGTGGGCTACTCGCCCTGGTACTGCTCCACCCTGTTCCACCGGGTGTGCGGCTGCACCCTGAAGAGCTACGCTGCCCGGCGGCGGCTCAGCCAGGCGGCGTTGGAGCTGCGGGCCAGCCCCCGGCGCATTCTGGACATTGCCCTGGACTGGGGCTTTTCCAGCCAGGAGGCCTTTACCCGGGCCTTCCGGGAGGCCTTTGGCTGCACCCCCGCAGCCTATCGCCGGGCCCCCCGGCCCATTCCCCTGTTCATGGGCAAGGACGTGTTTCATCCCTGGCAATATTCCGCGATGAAGGAACCATCGCAAGAAGGAGGCAGCGACATGAGCAAGGCAGAGTTGAGAGAGGCAAGAGTGCGGGTAGAGTACATCCCCGCCCACAAGTACATTGGCATCTGGGACAAGGAGGCCGTCTGCTATGGGACCTTCTGGGAGCGCCACGACTGCGACCAGGTCTGCGGCATCATTGAGAGCATGAGAGACAGCTCCCACCCGGTGGTGACCTCCCACACCGCAGGCTGGTACTATGCAGACGGCGCACGCCGGTACTTCTACGGCTTCGGTGTGCCCGAGGACTATGACGGCCCGGTGCCCGAGGGCTTTGAGCTCCGTGCCTTTCCCGGCAGCTACTACCTGGTGTTCTACCGTCCGCCCTTTGACTATATGGAGAACAACGAGGAGGTCATGGGCCGGGTGGAGAACCTTGCCTGGAGCTACGATCTGGACAACGAGCACCCCGACCCCAGCGGCATCAGCACCTCCCATCGGGGCGGGGGCAGGTTCCAGTGGAACGAGGAGGCCTGCCAGTGCTACCAGCGCCACTATCCGGAGGGCGTCGGCTATGAGGTGCTGCGGCCGGTGAAGCTGAAATAACCGGCAGCAAAAAGGGAAGCGTCCCCGGAGGACGCTCCCCTTTTTTACTTTCATATGGGACCGGAACCCAGTCTACCGCACCACCAGGTAAATGCAAACCGTGTGCAGTACGCTGCCCGCCAATACAAACAGGTGGAACACCGAGTGGACGTAAGGCGCCTTTTTTCCCAGCCCATACAGTACCGCGCCCAGGGTATAGAGCAGGCCCCCGGCCAGCAGGCACCCAAAGCCCACCGGGCCCGCGTTCTGCCGCAGGGTGCCCATGGCGAACACCACCACCCAGCCCATGGCCAGATAGCAGACCATAGAGAATATTTTAAACCGCTCCACGCTCACCGCATTAAGAATGATTCCCAGCACAGCCGCCGCCCAGACCACGCCCAGCATCACCCAGCCCTGAACGCCCCCCAGGCACACCAGGGTAATGGGGGTGTAGGTGCCTGCAATCAGCAGAAAAATCGTGCAGTGGTCCAAAGAGCGGAAAAACCGCTTTGCCCGGCTCAGCCCCAGGCCCAGCCCGTGGTAGATGGCGGACACAGTGTAAAGGGTAATCATCGTCGCGCCAAACACGCACACGCTGCTGACAGTCAAGGGGTCCTTGCGGCAGAACACCAGCAGCAGCACCAGCCCGGCCACAGCCAGCAGCGCCGAGGCCCCGTGGGACACAGAGGAGAAGATCTCCTCTCCCAGAGAGTACCGGGGCAGGCCCATGGCCTGACACAGGTCCCGGCGGGCTTTAGCAGAATAAGTGGTTTTCAACTTCATGGTGTTCTCCATATCAAACGCTCCTTCCGGTTTTTGAATCGCAGCATCTGGTTTTAAAAACTCTTTATGCCTATATTATACACCGCGTCGCAGAAAATTGCAAGGGGATGCAAGGGGAAAGAGAAAATTTTTTCAACCCCAGGCCTTTCTGGGGCGTGTCCCTTTTACAGAATGATGAAGGGTCTGATATCACCCACCTGACTCCATGGAGTACCAAGCCCCGGAGAGCCCACAAGTCCCCACGCCGTACACCACAATAAAATGCCCGGTGACACGCCACCCAGCCGCCGTTGATTTTTTCGCCGGACTGGTCTATAATAGTCCTACAATATCAGTATAACCTGTGAGGCGATTGAAATGTATCCTTACCGCAGCTGCATTTTCGACCTGGACGGCACCCTTGCCGACACCCTTCACTCCATTGCCTGGTTCGGCAACCGCACCCTGGAGGCCTTCGGCCTGCCGGCCATTGACGTTGTGGACTACCGTCTTCTGGTAGGCAACGGCGCCCAGGTGCTCATGGACCGGATGCTGGCCCAGGTGGGGGCCCAGCTCTCCCCCGAGGACCGCCGGGCCTTCCGGGCGGAGTACGACCGCCGTTACGCCGCCGACCCCCTGGCCCTGGTGGGGGCATACCCCGGCGTGCCCGAGAGCTTGGCGCGCCAGCACGAGAGAGGCGTCCGGCTGGGTGTGCTCTCCAACAAGCCGGACGACATGACCCGGGCCATTGTGGCCGGGCTGTATCCGGACATTTTCGACGTGGTGCACGGCCAGCGGGAGGGCATTCCCACCAAGCCCAACCCAGCCGCTCTGCTGGCCATGGCCGGGGAGCTGGGTGTCCCGCCGGAGGAGACTCTCTATATAGGCGACAGCGGCGTGGACATGGACGCGGGCCGCGCTGCGGGCATGGACACCTGCGGGGTGCTCTGGGGCTTCCGCACCCAGGAGGAGCTGGTGGCCCACGGAGCAAAATATCTGGCGGGCGACCCAGGGCAGCTAGTGGGAATTATCGAAAAACGATAAAAATATATTGACATACGATAATGGCAGAGGTATAATGGAAGCACAAACCAGACGGAGGTGCTTCTGTTATGACAAACCAGACCAATGGCCAAGAGCAAAACCACAGGCGTATGCAGGGGCTGACCAAAGCCGCCACGGTGTTCTCCAAGCTGTTTGAGGTCGCATACTGGGTCGGCGCGGCGGGCTTTCTGGTGGGGCTGGCGCTGTTTATTCTGAGCCCCTATGTGCCAGGAGACTGGGTTTTCGTCATGACGGCGCAGGAGGAGCTGACCGTCCAAGGCTTCTCTCTGCTCGTCACCGGCCCTGACGCCCAGCTGATTCGTCCGGCGGTGGTGATTTTCCTGGTCACAGGTGCCGTGGTCCTGGGGCTGATGGCCTTCATCTTCCGCAACGTGAACCTGATTCTGCGCACTACCCAGGGATTGACCAGGTTCTCCCAGGGCAAAACCCCCTTTCAGAAGGACAACGTGCGTATGGTGCGGGAGATGGGGTTCGCCTTTCTGGCTGTGGCAGCAGTGCAGCTGACTGCCAGCGCCCTGGCCTTTTTACTTCTGGGGCCAGAGGTCGCAGAGGCCGGCGTGAACATGAGCAGCGCGGTCACAGGCGTTCTCATGCTGTGTCTGTCCCAGGTGTTTGCCCTGGGCATGGAGATGCAGAAGGACGTGGACGGACTGGTGTAAGGAGGAGCCATGGGACACATCATATTGCGGCTGGACCGGGTAATGGTGGAGCGAAAAATATCGCTGAACCAGCTGGCGGAGCAGGTGGGCGTCACCAATGTGAATCTGTCGAAGCTGAAGAACAACCGGGTGAGCGCCATTCGTTTTTCTACCCTGGCGGCGCTGTGTCAAACGCTGCACTGTCAGCCTGGGGACATTCTGGAATACCAGGAGGACGAGTGACAGGGGCCGGGGAAAGAGCATAACGGAAGGAGCGTTTTCTAACATGAAAACGCTCTTTTTTCATCCCGGCTTTTTGGAAAAAGACAGAGAGGAGCGCCAAACAGGCCGCAGCTCTACCAACCGTCGAGAACCGGCGGGGAATACAGGGAATCGTTCTGGAAGACGCCCCGCCGGTTTTGCCATAACCGGCTAAAGAGGTGGACAAAAAACTGTCAATGCGCTGAATTTTGAAATTATTAGCAAAACCTCTTTCATTTTTCGCCCCGTCCGCTATAATAGAGAGAACTTTGTGAACTCTCTATGGAGGAACCGCGGCCTCTGGAGAGACCCCCCAAAATTTTTATCCGGCTTCACCGCCGGGGAGGAAATCATCATGTTTCAGCTCAGATGGGTCTGGACGCGCATGGCCGGCTACCATAAGCGCTATGTCTTCGCCCTTTTCTCCACCGCCCTGCTGGCCGCCATGGCCCTGGGCAACTCTCTCATCACCGCCAGAATCATGGACGCCGTCTTTCAGCCCCTGCAGGCCTCCGGCACAGTTCCCCCCGGGGCGGTGCATCAGCTGGCCGTGCTGGTGGCGGCGCTCATCGGCTTTGTGCTCTTCCGCACGGGCTTCGGCTATCTCTCTGTCATGACCTATGAGACCTGCTCCCAGAAGCTGGTCTACCAGCTGCGCCGGGACCTGTACAAGAACATGCAGGAGCAGGACCAGGCCTTCTACGGCCAGTACCGCACCGGCGACCTGATGACCCGCCTCACCGGCGACATGGACATGATCCGCCACGCGGTGTGCTGGGTCATCCGGCAGCTGATCCACTGTGTGGTGCTGTTCACCACCACCGCCGTCACCTTTCTGCTGACAGACTGGCAGTTCGCCCTGGTTATGCTGGCTGTCACCCCGGTCATCTTTGTGCTCACCATGCTGTTCTCCCGCCGGGTGCACCCCCTGTATGTGGAGCTTCGGGAGAAGCTCTCCAGCCTGAACACCGCTGCCCAGGAGAACATCTCCGGCAACCGGGTGGTCAAGGCCTTTGCCCGGGAGGACTACGAGATTGCGCGCTTTGACCAGAAGAACCGGGAGTATAAGGAGGCCAACAAAACCGCCTCGCTGCTGTGGCTGAAATACAGCCCCTTTATCGAGACCCTCTCTCAGTCCCTGTCCATTGCCGTGCTGCTGGTGGGGGGCGTCTTCCTCATCAACGGCCGCATCACCATTGGCACCTTCACCATGTTCAACGGCCTGACCTGGACCCTCTCGGACCCCATGCGCACCCTGGGCATGCACCTTAACGACCTGCAGCGGTTCTTTGCCAGCGCCAACAAGATCATTGAGCTGTACTACTCCAAGTCCACCATTGTCTCCCGGCCCGACGCGGTAAAGCCCAAAACGCGCCCGGCGGGCAAGGTGGAGTTCCGGAAGGTGGGGCTGAAGCTCCACGGCCACCAGGTGCTGCAGGATATCAACCTGACAGTGGAGCCCGGAGAGACCCTGGCCATCATGGGCCCCACCGGCGGGGGCAAAACCTCTCTGGTCAGCCTCATTCCCCGGTTCTCCGACGTGACCAGCGGCCAGGTGGACCTGGACGGCATGTCTGTGCGGCGGTATGACCTGAAGTCCCTGCGCTCCTCCATCGGCATGGCCACCCAGGATGTGTTTCTGTTCTCCGACACCGTGGACGGCAACATTGCCTACGGCGACAGCGATATGCCCGAGGAGGAGATGCGCCGCTTTGCTAAAATGGCAGACGTGGACTTTGCCGAAAAGCTTCCCCAGGGCTTTGACACGGTCATCGGCGAGCGGGGCACCGGCCTCTCCGGCGGACAGAAGCAGCGCATTGCCCTGGCCCGGGCCCTGGCTGTGCGGCCCAGCGTGCTGATTCTGGACGACACCACCAGCGCCGTGGACCTGGAAACCGAAAAATACATCCAAGAGCAGCTGGCCTCCCTGGACTTCCCCTGCACAAAGATTATTGTGGCCCAGCGCATCTCCACCACCAAGCGGGCGGACAAAATCGTTGTGATTGAGGACGGAAGACTCACCCAGCTTGGCGCCCATCAGGAGCTGTCCCAGCAGCCCGGCTATTACCGGGAGGTCTTCCTGCTGCAGAACGGCCAGGACCAGGCCGGAGACGGCTTGAAAAAGGAGGTGGGCTAAATGGCCAGAAACCGCTTTGACGTAGACGAAAACCTGGAAACCCCATTTAACATAAAGCATCTGCTGCGGGCCGGCACTTACATTGGCCGGCACAAGAAAAAGATGGGCCTCTCCCTGCTCTATTCCGCCGTCTCCGCTGCCGCGGGGCTGCTGGGGCCTCTGCTGGTCCAGCGGGGCATCAATGTGTCGGTGCCCAATAAGGATATAAAGGAGCTGGCGCTGCTGTCGGTGTGCATGCTGGCGGCCATTGTCACCTCCATTCTCTTTGCCCGGGTCCGCAGCAAGTACATGATTGAGGTAGGACAGGAGATTATCTACGACATCCGCAAGGACCTGTTCGCCCACCTGCAAAAGCTGCCCTTCCAGTTCTACGACGACCGGCCCCACGGAAAGATTCTCACCCGGGTCATCAACTATATCAACAGTGTGTCCGACGCGCTCTCCAACGGCATCATCAACTTTGTGCTGGAAATTTTCAACCTGGTTCTCATTGCCGTCTTCATGCTCATCTGCGATGTGCGCCTGTCCCTGGTGGTCATGGCGGGCATTCCCCTGCTGTTGGTGGTCATCTTCCTGGTAAAGCCCGCCCAGCGCCGGGCCTGGCAGGATGTGTCCAACAAGAGCTCCAACCTGAACGCCTACCTTCACGAGAGCCTGGACGGCATGAAAATCACCCAGGCCTTTGTGCGGGAGGAGGAGAACGCCGCCATCTATGACAAG